>NZ_JADCKV010000001.1:0-23762 GCF_014982105.1 Enterobacter cloacae complex sp. P18RS
ACATAAAACACTATCAATAAGTTGGAGTCATTACCCTTTTTTCAACTTCTGATGGATGCGAGTGATTGAACTCATACATTAATGTTTTCCCACGAAGTCTTTTTTCAGGTAAGCCTTCGCACATATCGGTAAATAGCTTGCCTGCTTTTATTTTTTCTGTCATCGACATGTTCATTTTTAACATTCCGTCCTGATAAGTTGGTCGGATAAGGCGCTCGCGCCGTATCCGACATTAATTTCTTAAGCGACTTCATTCACCTGGCGACGCAGCAGAGAAAGTGGGCCGGGGCCGCTAAGCGTGAACACGGAAATTAAGGTGAAGCCCAGCGCCACCAGACCCAGCACCAGGTAAGCGCCCTGGAAACCGATGCTTTCATACATATTGCCCGCCAGAATAGACATAAAAATCATCGCCAGTTGCTTAAAGAAGCAGAAACAGACCAGATAAATCGTCGCTGAAAAACGCACTTCAAACTGGCTGGTAATATATTTAAAGCAGCCCACCAGCAGGAACGGTACTTCAAACATATGCAGCGTTTTCAGAATAACCACTTCCAGTGCTGAGGTAGCGAACGATGAGCCAATAATACGTACTGACATAATAGTGCCAGCCAGCAGCAGGGCGTTTTTCCCACCGATGCGATTAATGATCAGTGGCGCAAAAAACATAATCGAGGCGTTAAGTAATTCGCCCATTGTCGTTACGTAGCCAAATACCCGCGTACCCTGTTCACCGGTAGCAAAGAACGAAGTAAAGAAATTAGCAAACTGTTGGTCAAAAACATCGTAGGTGCAGGAAACGCCAATAACATACAGTGACAAAAACCACAGTTTTGGCTGTCTGAACAGTTCCAGCGCCAGCTTAAGGCTAAATGCCGAATGGTTGGCACCTACCGCATTGGCAACCGTGGCAGAAGAGGGCGCATCCGTTTTGGCGAAAAAGAGTAAAACGGCGAGGATGAATGCACAGCCAGAACCCAGCCAGAAAACAAACTGATTATTGATGGTGAACATGATGCCGACAATCGAGGCACACAGCGCCCAGCCAACACAGCCAAACATCCGCGCGCGACCATATTCGAAATTACTGCGACGGCTGACTTTCTCGATAAATGCCTCTACTGCTGGCGCACCGGCGTTAAAACAAAAGCCTAGATAAATACCACCAACAATCGATCCTACTAAAATGTTGTATTGTAACAGTGGCCCGAAGATAAAAATAAAGAACGGCGCAAACATCACTAACATGCCGGTAATAATCCACAGCAGGTATTTGCGCAGCCCGAGTTTGTCAGAAAGCAGACCAAACAGCGGTTGGAATAATAGCGAGAACAGAGAAATAGCGGCAAAAATAATACCCGTATCACTTTTGCTGATATGGTTGATGTCATGTAGCCAAATCGGGAAAAACGGGAAGTAGGCTCCCATGATAAAAAAGTAAAAGAAAAAGAATAAACCGAACATCCAAAAGTTTGTGTTTTTTAAATAGTACATAATGGATTTCCTTACGCGAAATACGGGCAGACATGGCCTGCCCGGTTATTATTATTTTTGACACCAGAGCAACTGGTAATGGTAGCTACCGGCGCTAAGGTGGAATTCCGCCGACACTGACGGGCTCCAGGAGTCGTCGCCACCAATCCCCATATGGAAACCGTCGATATTCAGCCATGTGCCTTCTTCCGCGTGCAGCAGATGGCGATGGCTGGTTTCCATCAGTTGCTGTTGACTGTAGCGGCTGATGTTGAACTGGAAGTCGCCGCGCCACTGGTGTGGGCCATAATTCAATTCGCGCGTCCCGCAGCGCAGACCGTTTTCGCTCGGGAAGACGTACGGGGTATACATGTCTGACAATGGCAGATCCCAGCGGTCAAAACAGGCCGCAGTAAGGCGGTCGGGATAGTTTTCTTGCGGCCCTAATCCGAGCCAGTTTACCCGCTCTGCTACCTGCGCCAGCTGGCAGGTCAGGCCAATCCGCGCCGGATGTGGCGTATTGCTCGCCACTTCAACATCAACGGTAATCGCCATTTGACCACTTCCATCAATCCGGTAGGTTTTCCGGCTGATAAATAAGGTTTTCCCCTGATGCTGCCACGCGTGGACCGTGGTAATCAGCACCGCGTCGGCAAGCGTATCTGCCGTGCACTGCAACAACGCTGCTTCGGCCTGGTAATGGCCCGCCGCCTTCCAGCGTTCGACCCAGGCGTTAGGGTCAATGCGGGTCGCTTCACTTACGCCAATGTCGTTATCCAGCGGTGCGCGGGTGAACTGATCGCGCAGCGGCGTCAGCAGTTGTTTTTTATCGCCAATCCACATCTGTGAAAGAAAGCCTGACTGGCGGTTAAATTGCCAACGCTTATTATCCAGCTCGATGCAAAAATCCGTTTCGCTGGTGGTCAGTTGCGGGATGGCGTGGGGCGCGGAGGGGAGTGTCACGCTGAGGTTTTCCGCCAGACGCCACTGCTGCCAGGCGCTGATGTGTCCGGCTGCTGACCATGTGGTCGCGTTCGGTTGCACTACGTGAACCGTTAGCCAGAGTTGTCCGGCGCTCTCCGGCTGCGGTAGTTCAGGCAGTTCAATCAACTGTTTACCTTGTGGAGCGACATCCAGAGGCACTTCACCGCTTGCCAGCGGCTTGCCATCCAGCGCCACCATCCAGTGCAGGAGCTCGTTATCGCTATGACGGAACAGGTATTCGCTGGTCACTTCGATGGTTCGCCCGGATAAACTGAACTGGAAAAACTGCTGCTGGTGTTTTGCTTCCGTCAGCGCCGGATGCGGCGTGCGGTCTGCAAAGACCAGACCGTTCATGCAGAACTGGCGATCATTCGGCGTATCGCCAAAATCACCGCCGTAAGCCGACCACGGATTGCCATTTTCATCATATTTAATCAGCGACTGATCCACCCAGTCCCAGACGAAGCCGCCCTGTAAACGGGGGTACTGACGAAACGCCTGCCAGTATTTAGCGAAGCCGCCAAGACTGTTACCCATCGCGTGGGCGTATTCGCAAAGGATCAGCGGGCGCGTCTCTCCAGGCAACGAAAGCCATTTTTTGATGGACCATTTCGGCACAGCCGGGAAGGGCTGGTCTTCATCCACGCGCGCGTACATCGGGCAAATAATATCGGTTGCGAAGGTGTCGGCTCCGCCGCCTTCATACTGTACCGGGCGGGAAGGATCGACAGATTTGATCCAGCGATAGAGTGCGTCGTGATTAGCGCCGTGGCCTGATTCATTCCCCAGCGACCAGATGATCACACTCGGGTGATTACGATCGCGCTGCACCATTCGCGTTACGCGTTCGCTCATCGCGGGTAGCCAGCGCGGATCATCGGTCAGACGATTCATTGGCACCATGCCGTGGGTTTCAATGTTGGCTTCATCCACCACATACAGGCCGTAGTGGTCGCACAGCGTGTACCACAGCGGATGGTTCGGATAATGCGAACAGCGCACGGCGTTAAAGTTGTTCTGCTTCATCAGCAGGATATCCTGCACCATCGTCTGCTCATCCATGACCTGACCATGCAGAGGATGATGCTCGTGACGGTTAACGCCGCGAATCAGCAACGGCTTGCCGTTCAGCAGCAGCAGACCATTTTCAATCCGCACCTCGCGGAAACCGACATCGCAGGCTTCTGCTTCAATCAGCGTGCCGTCGGCGGTGTGCAGTTCAACCACCGCACGATAGAGATTCGGGATTTCGGCGCTCCACAGTTTCGGGTTTTCGACGTTCAGACGTAGGGTGACGTGATCGGCATAACCACCACGCTCATCGATAATTTCACCGCCGAAAGGCGCGGTGCCGCTGGCGACCTGCGTTTCACCCTGCCACAAAGAAACCGTCACCCGCAGCTCATCGCGCAGCTCGCCGTACATCTGAACGTCTGCCTCCAGTACAGCGCGGCTGAAATCATCATTAAAGTGAGTGGCTACATGGAAATCGCTGATTTGCGTGCTCGGTTTATGCAGCAACGAGACGTCACGGAAAATGCCGCTCATCCGCCACATATCCTGATCTTCCAGATAACTGCCGTCACTCCAGCGCAGCACCATCACCGCGAGGCGGTTTTCTCCGGCGTGTAAAAATGCGCTCAGGTCAAATTCAGACGGCAAACGACTGTCCTGTCCGTAACCGACCCAGCGCCCGTTGCACCACAAATGAAACGCCGAGTTAACACCATCAAAAATAATTCGCGTCTGGCCTTCCTGTAGCCAGCTTTCATCAACATTAAATGTGAGCGAGTAACAACCCGTCGGATTCTCCGTGGGAACATACGGCGGATTGACCGCAATGGGATAGGTCACGTTGGTGTAGATAGGCGCATCGTAACCGTGCATCTGCCAGTTTGAGGGGACGATGACAGTATCGGCGTCAGGAAGATCGCGCTCCAGCCAGCTTTCTGGTACCGCTTCTGGTGCCGGAAACCAGGCAAAGCGCCATTCACCATTCAGGCTGCGCGACTCTTGGGAAGGGCGATCGGTGCGAGCCTCTTCGCTATTACGCCAGCTGGCGAAAGGGGGATGTGCCGCAAGGCGATTAAGTTGGGTAACGCCAGGGTTTTCCCAGTCACGACGTTGTAATACGACGGCCAGTGAATCCGTAATCATTGTCATAGTTGTATCCTGCGTGAATTGTTATCCGCTCACATTTTCGCATAACATACGAGCCGGACACATAGAGTGTAAAGCCTGGGGTGCCTAATGAGTGAGCTGACTCACATTAATTGCGTTGCGCTCACTGCCCGCTTTCAAGTCGGGAAACTTGTCGTGCCAGCTGCATTAAGGAATCTGCCAACGTGCGGGGAGAGGTGGTTTGCGTATTGGGCGCCAGGGTGGTTTTTCTTTTCACCAGTGAGACGGGCAACAGCTGATTGCTCTTCACCGCCTGGCCCTGAGAGAGTTTCAGCAAGCGGTCCACGCTGGTTTGCCCCAGCAGGCGAAAATCCTGTTTGATGGTGGTTAACGGCGGGATATAACACGAGCTGTCTTCGGTATCGTCGTATCCCACTACCGAGATATCCGCACCAACGCGCAACCCGGACTCGGTAATGGCGCGCATTGCGCCCAGCGCCATCTGATCGTTGGCAACCAGCATCGCAGTGGGAACGATGCCCTCATTTAGCATTTGCATGGTTTGTTGAAAACCGGACATGGCACTCCAGTCGCCTTCCCGTTCCGCTATCGGATGAATTTGATTGCGAGTGAGATATTTATGCCAGCCCGCCAGACGCAGACGCGCCGAGACAGAACTTAATGGGCCCGCTAACAGCGCGATTTGCTGGTGACCCAATGCGACCAGATGCTCCACGCCCAGTCGCGTACCGTCTTCATGGGAGAAAATAATACTGTTGATGGGAGTCTGGTCAGAGACATCAAGAAATAACGCCGGAACATTAGCGCAGGCAGCTTCCACAGCAATGGCATCCTGGTCATCCAGCGGATAGTTAATGATCAGCCCACTGACGCGTTGCGCGAGAAGATTGTGCACCGCCGCTTTACAGGCTTCGACGCCGCTTCGTTCTACCATCGACACCACCACGCTGGCACCCAGTTGATCGGCGCGAGATTTAATCGCCGCGACAATTTGCGACGGCGCGTGCAGGGCCAGACTGGAGGTAGCAACGCCAATCAGCAACGACTGTTTCCCCGCCAGTTGTTGTGCCACGCGGTTGGGAATGTAGTTCAGCTGCGCCATCGCCGCTTCCACCTTTTCCCGCGTTTTCGCAGAGACGTGGCTGGCCTGGTTCACCACGCGGGAAACGGTCTGATAAGAGACACCGGCATACTCTGCGACATCGTATAGCGTTACTGGTTTCACATTTACCACCCTGAATTGACTCTCTTCGGGTGCTATCATGCCATACCACGAAATGTTTTGCGCCATTCGGAGGGGGCACGCCGAAGTGAGATTCAAAATGCCGACGTCAGTTCACAGGTGGGTAATGATACCAACGTGTTGATTTCGTATTTTCACTGACACCAGGATCATCCTGATGTTACAAGGATTGAATGACTACAGATTAAAATAGTCATCAACAGGTTGACAGCATTACCCAGCGCCCGCTTTCCGCGTATTTTTCGATTTGCACTGCCGGGGGCACTGGCGGGTATCGCGTTCCGCACACTTTTACATTTATTTATCTGGTGACTGACCTTTTTAAGGAGACAGAATGAAAGCCGTTGGTTTCTGGCAACCCGGGAAAGTACATCCGTTATTGAAGATTTGTCGCTTCCCCACCCATCCATGCCCAAGGGGCGTGATCTTTTGATCAGAGTCAGGGCGGTCGCGGTTAACCCACGGGACCTGAAAAGCCGGCGAAACATCAGTCCCTCTGCAGGCAATCCGGTAGTTATGGGATACGACGCTTCCGGTGTTGTTGAAGCAACCGGACCAGAGGTGACGCTGTTCAGGCCAGGTGACCACGTTTTCTATGCCGGTGTGCTCGATCGCCAGGGAGCCAACGCAGAGTTTCAGCTGGTTGACGAACGCATTACGGGGATAAAGCCGGCAGCACTAAGTTTTGAAGCTGCAGCGTCGGTTCCTCTGACCGGTCTGACAGCCTGGGAAATGTTATTTGATCGTCTGCAGTTGTCAGTGAACGGAGATGCTGATCAGACCCTGTTGATGCTTGGCGGTGCGGGCGGAGTCCCTTGTATGGCTATACAGCTTGCCCGCACTCTGAGTCGGGTGAACATCATCGGGACTGCCTCCCGGCAGGAGAGTGTCAGAGCGGTTCGCGGGTTTGGTGCGCATTATGTCCTGGATCATTCATGTGCGCTTGCGCCACAGGTTGCCAGCCTTGCTGGACTCCCTCCCATTACCCGGATTTTCTCAACGTACACCACGCCATCTGCCTGGGAAAATATGGCCGAAATTATTGCCCCACAAGGCCGTATCGGACTCATCGACGACCCTGAACCACTGGATCTGCGTTTGATCAAATTTAAGAGCGTTTCTGTTCACTGGGAGGCAATGTTTACCCGCCCCATGCATGCTACTGCGGACATGTCTAAACAGCATGATATTCTTAACAAACTCTCATGCATGCTGGATTCCGGTAAGCTCAAACCTCCGTTGCTGGCAGAGTATGGCAGGCTGAATGCTAAAGCACTTCGCCGGGCTCATGAGGACATGGAAAATAAAAATGTGAACGGGAAAATTGTTTTTTCAGGGTTCTGATGAACAGGCCTGTCAGAGTAAAAAAAGATTCGGGTTCAGCACAATGCTGAATTCTGTCTGGCTATAGAGTAAGAATCGTACCGGAATTGAGCATTTACCCTCAGTACCTGCGGATGAAAAAGCAGTCTGCCCTGACATACTGAACAATCCCTTCTCATAAGATGCCTCTCTTTTGCTGTTTAAAGAGCTGAGCAGTCCGGGCGGAGACTGACCTCGTTCCGCTTTCCAAGCGACCCCCTTGTTGAAAGTGCGACAAAAGAGATAGGGCGAATGACTATACTTCGCTCATAGCTGCCCGCCATGCCAGCTCAAAAAACAGGCTTAACGTAGGATATTTTCCGTTTTCCAAGCGGCCCCCTTTTAGGGTGAGGGAGCATGCCATAAACCAGATCGCCAAAAGGGGATGCTGCTGAAGGGACACTGTTATCCAGCGGGGTAATTTTCACGCCTTTATCCGATATATCAACATCGGGTAAATCACCGGCCAGCGCCATCGCGTTAACTTCTTCCAGACGCGATGCAAGAAGCGTCAAACGGCTCTTGATGTATTCATGGCAATCGGCCGGAACAGCAAGGGGTAACTGGTTATCCCGGAGTGATTTTTCAAAATCGTCTGACGGGATCAGATAATCATCGAAATTCCTGTAGCGGCGTGACCCCTTTACCCAGGTGTCACCTGAACGTAAGGCTCCCTTCAGTTCATTCAGCACGCAAAATTCGTAATATTTTCGGTCAATGCCGGTGGGGGTGATCACAACCTTTCTCCAGCTTTCCGGGATGAACCCGATTGGCGCGGAAGGCGGTACTTTTCGGAGTTGTTTTCTATACATATCTCTGACGGTATCCAATGCGTCACTGAGCTGCATTGCGGCGGGTGCAGCCCTGAACTGCAACACGGACAGCATCCGGGGGGCGTATTTACGCAACGTACTGTATTTTTCTGTGATCAGATGCAACGGGTCGAAGTTGTCCTTACGTGACAGGAACCGCGTCTCTTCCACGCTGTTGATGAATTCCTGCCAGGGAAGGACGTCTTCTATTGCGGCCCAGGGATCTTCCCCGGACTCTCTGGCGTTAAGTAATGCCTGTCCGACGGTAACGTATTGCTTCAGTTTACTCTGAATCAGCTTTCCCGTTTGCTGGAGCCGCTCGGCCTGAGTACGTTTTGCCCTGCTGAACAGACTACTCAGAATACGCTCGTGCAGATCAATAACTTCGTCAGTCAGGGTGGATCTGGCCTCCGATATGATACAAACCAGCGAGGCATAACGGCGAACATCCGTGAATCTTGCCAGATCCCGGCTACTCATTTTCCTGCCTTCGCGTGCGAGTTTCAGGAGTCGGTTCTGGTGAACGGAAAGTGCAATGCCGTCAGGGAGTGCCAGCGACTCAATCGCATTTAACCGGTCGATATGTTGCAGGACATTTTTACCATTAATTTTTCCCGGAGGCTGGAGCAGCCAGGCCAGCCGTGAAGGTTGCTCACCCTCAGATACCAACAGACGGTCCAGTGCCGCTTTATGCCCTGGTTCAAGCTGCGCGGTAAGCGCAGAAAAAACCGCCCTGTCGGCAAGTGTTGTTGCTTCGGCCAGGGTTCGTTCGATCACTTCAACAGAGGGGAAAATAACCTTATTATTGTGGAGCCAGGAGAGCATTTCCTCCGCAAGTAAAAAACCTCTGTCTGTCCGCATGGCGTGGGGATAAAGGTGGCGAATACAGGTTTTTTGCAGCGCCCGGTTAAAAGGGGATAATTCCAGGTAGCGGTAGAGTTCAGCCAGATGTTCCCAGCGGGTGACCTCTCTTGATGCATACTCGGCCCACAAATCAGACTGGACTTTCAAATGAGCCGCCAGCCTGAAGACAACACAGTCGTGAGGTGAAATACTTTTGTCGGGAGGAAACCCTAGTCCTCGCAAATAACAGAGTAAAACTGCAAAGCCCAGACGGTTAGCTGGCCTGCGGTGTTAATTAATGAGCGCGAGGTCATGTTCACTCAGAAAGCACATGCGCGTCAGAAATACGTCATCATCTGGCACAATCAACAAGCGTTCTTTTTCTTCACTACTGAGTATTTGTCTCCGTGGCATAAATGCTTCCCCTGCACATAGTTCATTAAAGTTATCATTCGCACTGACCGAAACCGGTCGGTTTCGTACGCCTCGCAAACAATATGTCCGAAAGTCAGCGAAATTTGTTTCGTACATACGTTATAATTCGGACACCCTTTGCGTACGGAAAGTTTCCTATGTCACGAGTTTTTGCCTACTGTCGGGTCTCCACTCTGGAACAGAATACAGAAAATCAGCGCCATGAAATTGAAGCGGCGGGTTTTGCCATCAGACCCCAGCGGCTGATTGAGGAACATATAAGTGGTTCGGTTGCTGCCAGCGAAAGACCAGGGTTCATCCGGTTGCTTGATCGAATGGAAAGCGGTGACGTATTGATTGTCACCAAACTTGACCGACTCGGCCGTAATGCGATGGATATCCGAAAAACAGTTGAACAACTGGCTACTTTAGATATCCGTGTTCATTGTCTCGCTCTCGGAGGTGCGGATTTAACCAGCCCGGCCGGAAAAATGACTATGCAGGTGATTTCAGCTGTGGCTGAGTTTGAGAGGGATCTGCTGATTGAACGCACACATTCAGGGATTTCTCGGGCAAGATCAGCCGGGAAACGCTTCGGTCGTCCGCCCATCTTGAGCGAGGAGCAAAAAAAAATAGTGTCAGAGCGCCTTAATTCCGGGGCCAGTATCAGTGCGGTTGCCAGAGAATTTAATACCACCCGGCAAACCATACTCCGGGTAAAAGCAGGACAGCAATAATACTGAATGTGAATAAAGCCCATAACTGGCCAGGCAGTTGAAACTGTTCTTGAAGTAAACATCTGGAAAGCATGAAACATCATTCTATCCACAGGGAGCAGTGGCTATTATAATCGAATTTCGATAACGAAATTCGATTATAATAGCCACTAAAACCAGCAATCAGGATCTGACCATGAACGATACTGCCAGGAATGATCACAGCCCCTGGGCTGTCTTTCTGATTTTCTTCCGACTTGGCCTGACATCCTTCGGCGGCCCAATTGCCCATCTGGGTTACTTCCGCGATGAGTTTGTGACGCGACGGCAGTGGTTGACCGAGCGCAGCTATGCAGATTTGGTCGCTCTGTGCCAGTTCCTTCCGGGACCAGCAAGCAGTCAGGTTGGTATAGCGCTCGGGCTGTCCCGGGCCGGTTATACCGGGGCGCTGGCAGCATGGGCCGGCTTCACGCTACCGTCAGCAGTTGCACTGATCCTGTTTGCGCTGGGGATGACCAGTTACGGGGATGTGATGCCCTCTGGTGTATTGCATGGGCTGAAAGTGGTAGCCGTTGCGGTGGTCGCGCAAGCTGTATGGGGCATGGCCCGAAATCTTTGCCCGGATATACCGCGTATTACTGTCATGGCAGTGGCAACCTGCTTTGTGCTTCTTGTGCCATCGGCCTGGGGACAGGTGGGAGTAATCGTCACTGCGGCTGTCACTGGCATGTTACTGTTCAAACCTCAGCAGACGACGGTACATGATCCGCTGCCCGTTTCAATACGGCGTCGCGTCGGATTGTTCTGGCTCACGCTGTTCTTTGTGCTACTGACAGGGTTACCATTGCTGACGGCGATATTCCCAAATCCGACGCTGTTAATGGTAGAAACTTTCTACCGGACCGGATCACTGGTTTTTGGTGGCGGGCATGTCGTGCTGCCATTACTGCAGACTGAAGTCGTTCCTTCTGGCTGGGTCAGCACTGATACATTCCTGGCTGGCTACGGCGCTGCCCAGGCCGTTCCTGGACCGTTGTTCACTTTTGCAGCCTTTCTCGGGGCTTCGATGAACCAGGTGCCTTCTGGCTGGCTGGGTGGTCTGGTTTGTCTGCTGGCAATTTTCGCACCGTCCTTCCTTCTGATTGTGGGAGCATTGCCGTTCTGGGAAAGTCTGCGCCGCAATATCCGTACACAAGCAGCGTTGCAGGGTATTAATGCAGCCGTAGTTGGCCTTCTGCTGGCAGCTCTCTATCAACCAGTATGGACGAGCGCAGTTCTCGCTCCGCAAGATTTCGGCCTTGCCCTTGTGGCACTGGTCGCTCTGATGTTCTGGAAACTGCCGCCGTGGCTGGTCGTAGTGAGTTGCGGTGTTGCGGGTTGGTTGTTGAGTTTAGCACTGTGAGGTTCCGGGCGTGACCGACAAAGATCTTTACGGCGGGATGATCCGTTTGCACATCCTGCATCATGCAGCCAAAGAACCCGTCTTTGGTCAGGGCATCATTGAGGAATTGCGACACCACGGTTATCAACTCAGCCCGGGTACCCTGTATCCGATGCTGCACGGTATGGAAAAGAAGGGGTATCTCACCTCACGACATGTTCAGGCCGGTCGACGAAGTCGGCGAGTATATGAAATCACCGGACAAGGGCACATAGCGCTAACGGACGCCAGAAACAGGGTGAAAGAGCTGTTCGGTGAACTTGTTGAAGGCAAATGATATGCCTATGGTTTTAGTCCGGTCTGCCGTCTTCTGAAAACGACAGACACATGTAAGATTATCCGCTGCCTGGCAGAAGGAGACTTTGTGAAAACGCTCATGGTGTGTATTTATACGATCAGAAGGCGTTATATTTTTTCCTGATTGACGCGGTACGAAAGTTCCTGATGACTCTCTTTTCGTTCGCTGTAGCGATCTGCAAGGTAGCTGGTTTGTCCCCTGAGCAGCAACGTAATTTTAAACAACTCCTCTGCGACATCTACGATACGGTCGTACCATGAGGACGGCTTCATCCTTCCGTTCTCATCAAATTCCTGCCAGGCTTTCGCCACCGAGGACTGGTTGGGAATTGTGAACATCCGCATCCAGCGGCCCAGAATGCGCATCTGGTTCACGGCATTGAAGGACTGCGAACCGCCGCAAACCTGCATCACTGCAAGTGTCTTGCCCTGCGAAGGACGAACCGCGCCTTCACTCAACGGTATCCAGTCGATCTGCGCCTTCATCACCGCGCTCATAGCCCCGTGCCGTTCCGGCGAGCTCCACACCATCCCGTCACACCATCTGACCAGCCCGCGTAGCTCGGAGACTTTAGGGTGCGTATCCGGGGCATCATCCGGCAGGGGTAAACCGGAGGGGTTAAAGAATTTCACCTCCGCGCCCATCGCCGTCAGCAGGCGACCTGCTTCCTCCGCGGCAAAGCGACTGTAGGAGCGCTCCCTTAATGAGCCATACAGGATCAGAATCCGTGGGGGCTCCTGCAGGTGCAGACGTTCGGCAATATGTTGATCAAAACAGTCAGTATTCAGGGCTGGAAATTGTTCCATTTTTCTCCTCCGGAGAGAACAGGTGATTTTAAAGTTAATATATATGATCTAACATATGTGTATTCTAAAGGGAACGGAGTGAAAAATGCTACAACCTGTTCAGCTTTTCAAAATCCTGTCGGATGAAACACGGCTAGCCATCGTCATGCTTCTCCGTGAGTCCGGAGAATTGTGCGTCTGCGATATCTGCGTTGCCACCTGCGAATCGCAGCCCAAAATTTCGCGACATATGGCTATCCTTCGCGAGGCTGATCTGGTTCTTGACCGTCGGGAAGGCAAATGGATCCACTATCGTCTGTCACCCCATATTCCGGCGTGGGCAGCAGAGACAATCACGACGACCTGGCAGTGTCTGCGCGAGGATGTACGTGAATGGCTGGACAAATCAGCCTGCACCTCCTGCTGAGGCAGGAAAACATATTTACAAAATCATATATGATGGGGTCTGAGATGCTTTTGGCAGGGAGTATATTTTTACTGACGCTGGTACTGGTGATCTGGCAACCCAGAGGCCTGAGTATTGGCTGGAGCGCGAGTATCGGGGCTGTGCTGGCGCTGGGAACCGGTGTCATCCATATCTCTGATATTCCCGTTGTCTGGAATATCGTCTGGAACGCGACAGCGGCATTTATTGCGGTCATCATCATCAGCCTGCTGCTCGATGAGTCCGGCTTCTTTGAATGGGCCGCACTGCACGTCTCCCGCTGGGGTAACGGACGTGGCCGCCTGCTGTTCACCTGGATAGTCTTGCTCGGTGCCGCTGTTGCTGCTTTGTTCGCCAATGATGGCGCCGCGCTGATCCTGACGCCGATTGTGATTGCGATGCTGCTCGCACTGGGGTTCAGCCAGGGCACGACACTGGCCTTTGTCATGGCTGCAGGATTTATTGCAGATACGGCCAGCCTGCCACTCATTGTTTCTAACCTGGTGAATATCGTCTCGGCGGACTTCTTCGATCTGGGCTTTACGCAGTACGCCTCCGTTATGATCCCCGTGGATGCGGCAGCGATTGCGGCCACGCTGATCATGCTGCATCTCTTCTTCCGCAGGGATATTCCGGCAACGTATGACGTTTCGCTGCTGAAGACGCCTGCCAGTGTGATAAAGGATGCGGCAACGTTCAGGGCGGGCTGGATTGTCCTGTTATTGCTGCTTGTCGGTTTCTTCGTTCTGGAGCCGCTGGGGATCCCTGTCAGCGCGATAGCAGCTGCTGGCGCAGCAGTACTGTTTATCGTGGCGAAAAGAGGTCATGGCATCAACACAGGGAAAGTCCTGCGCAGTGCGCCATGGCAGATCGTGATTTTTTCGCTGGGCATGTACCTGGTGGTCTATGGCCTGCGCAATGCCGGGCTCACGGAGTATCTGTCTGGTGTACTGAACCTGCTGGCAGAAAAGGGGTTATGGGCAGCAACGTTCGGCACCGGCTTCCTGACCGCGTTCCTGTCGTCGGTGATGAACAATATGCCGACGGTGCTGATTGGCGCGCTGTCGATTGACGGGAGTACGGCGACTGGCGTCGTCAAAGAGGCAATGATTTATGCCAACGTGATTGGCTGCGATTTAGGCCCGAAAATCACCCCGATTGGCAGTCTGGCAACCCTGCTTTGGCTGCATGTGCTTGCCCAGAAAAATATAACGATCACCTGGGGTTATTACTTCCGCACGGGCATTATCATGACTCTGCCCGTGCTGTTTGTCACTCTGGCCGCGCTGGCGTTGCGGCTTTCCATCACTTTGTAATGAGATAAAGATATGAGCAACATTACCATCTATCACAACCCGGCCTGCGGCACTTCACGCAACACGCTGGAGATGATCCGTAACAGCGGTAACGAACCGACCATTATTTATTATCTCGATACGCCACCGACCCGTGATGAGCTGATTAAACTTATTTCAGATATGGGAATTACGGTGCGTGCATTGCTGCGTAAGAATGTTGAGCCTTATGAACACCTGGGCCTTGATGAAGAGAAATTCAGTGATGAGCAGTTGATTGATTTTATGCTTCAACATCCGATCCTGATTAATCGGCCGGTAGTCGTTACGCCGCTTGGCACTCGTCTTTGCCGCCCTTCAGAAATAGTGCTGGATATTCTACCTGAAGGTCAGAAAGGAGCGTTTACCAAAGAGGACGGCGAAAAGATCATTGACGAAACGGGGAAGCGGGTTAAGTAACCTGTTTTTTTCGTCTCATTTTTATCGTATTCGGGTGTCTGTCTGTACCATGCAGACGCTCGCTTTTTGTAATGCCAGCTAAAGAAACAGGCTTAACGTAGGATATTTTCCGTTTGCCAAGCGGCCCCCATATTGAATGGCTGACGGTACTGGATTTCGATGAGATAAAAATAGACCGTATTTTTATTGCCAATATTGATGACCCGGTGAAGCGAGCGCTACTTGTTTCTGTGGTGAAAGGGTTACGTGGTACTGGCAAACCACTGGTGTTTGAAGGGGTGGAAACGCCAGGACAGTTTGAATTCGTCCGTTCTCTTGGCCCCGGTTACCTAGTTCAGGGCTGGTATACCGGAAAACCCGAAACAATATCTGCGATGAATATTCAGGGTTAAAACGATACGGGGCCCGGCCCGTATCGGCAACCCGACCCGTCAGCGTATCGCTTTCTGTCTGAAGCCGGTTCAGGTCGGCTTCTATCTGCGCGATGCGGCGGGAGATTTATTCAGAACGACTGCCGAAGTTCATCCGGCGAAGCTTATCCAGCTGCGCCTGCAGATGGTCTATTTCGCGCTCCCGGTCGGCCTGCTTTTACAGCAGGGCGCGGTTCAGCGCTTCCTGTTCGGACAGGCGCTGTTTCAGCAGAAGGATGTCGTCAGGGGGAGGTGTTGTTCATAAGCCCGCATTTTACCAGGCTTATTCAACGACAACCAGGATAAAGAGGCCTACAACATGGTCAGGGACGTAAGCAGTCTTTTAGGCTGCCGCCAGTCGATGCCTTCCAGAAGCATTGCCAGCTGCGCCGGGGTCAGGAACACTTTGCCATCGCGGGCAGAGGGCCAGGCGAAGCGGCCGCGTTCCAGCCGTTTGGTCAGCAGGCACAGCCCGTCGCCGGTGGACCACAGCAGTTTGACCTTACTGCCGCTGCGGCCCCGGAAGATGAAGACATGGCCGGATATCGGGTCATCTTTCAGCATCGTCTGCACCTTTGCGGCGAGACCATTGAAGCCGTTGCGCATGTCGGTGATACCGGCAACCAGCCAGATTTTGGTGCCTGTTGGCAGGTGGTTATCACTTCCTTTATCTGTCCTGTGATGATCCTTATGACTTCGCCAGACTACTTCACCACACACATGGGTCTGCCAGATACCGGTTCGGGATGGATTTCCGCTTCTACGCTGAACACCGTCTTTAGAAGCTCTGGTTTCATCACTGCTTCCGGAGCACCTTGCGCCATCACGCGACCGCTTGCCAGTACCACCAGATGATCGCAATAGCGGCTGGCCTGATTCAGATCGTGGAGTACCGTCACTACGGTTTTCCCCTGCCTTTTGAGTTCAACCATCAGGCGCATCAGTTCAACCTGATGATTGATATCGAGGTAGGTCGTAGGCTCATCAAGAAGAATGAGTGGGGTATCCTGTGCCAGCACCATCGCCAGAAACGCACGCTGGCGCTGGCCGCCGGAAAGCTGGGTTAACCTGCGGTCAGCCAGATTGCGCGTCCGGGTCTGACTCATTGCCACGTTGACCCGCTCGTTGTCTTCCGCGGAGAGTCGCCCCCACAACGACAGCCACGGGCTGCGGCCGTAGGAAACCAGTTCCCGTACAGTGATCCCCTCGGGGGATAAATGGTGTTGCGGCAGTAAAGCCAGGCGGCGAGCCAGCTGGCGGGCGGAAAAACCGGCTATGGGTTTTTCATCAAGCAATATCTCGCCAGAGTCTGGTGTTAACAGGCGAGAAAAACAGTTCAACAGCGTCGATTTCCCGCAACCGTTAGGGCCGAGCAGGGCCGTGATTTTTCCGGCAGGCAGGGCGAGAGAAAGTCCATCCAGCACGGCTTGTGCGCCATAGCTGACGGTCAGATTTTCAGTACGTAATCTCATTTATCGCATTCTCACAAGCAGCCAGACAAACCACGGTGCGCCGATAATGGCGGTCAGCACGCCTGCCGGAAGCTCCAGCGGCGGATGAATGATTCGTGCCAGCAGATCGGCAATGACCAGCAACAACGCGCCCGTCAGGGCCGAAACGGGCATCAGCCAGCGGTGACGCCCGCCGGCGATCCTGCGCACCATGTGCGGCACGACGAGACCAATAAAACTTATCGGGCCACAGACGGCCACGCCGGTTGCTGTCATCGCGACAGCCAGCATCAGCCCCTGGAACCGGGTGCGCTGAACCGACACGCCGAGCGTGGCTGCTCGTGCATCGCCCAGCGCCAGCAGGTCGAGATCGCGACAAAAGCGCAGGCTCAGCGGCAAAAACAGAATGAGCAACGGCACGGCAATCTTCACAAAGTGCCAGTCGCGCCCCCATAAGCTACCCGTCAGCCACAGCAGGGCACTGTTTACATCCTGCGGGTGCAGGAGCATCAGGTAATCCGTCAGGCTCGCCCAGCAGGCGGAAAGCGCCACGCCGGTGAGCGCCAGCTTCATCGGCTGGTGGGTCTTTGCCAGCATCTTCAGCAAGATCAACCCCGCCATACCGCCCGCAAAGGCCAGCAGCGGCAGCACCATCACGGATAGTGATGGCATAAGAAGCAGTGCTCCCACAGAGGCAAGGCTGGCGGCATGGTTAATGCCGAGAATATCCGGTGATGCTAGCGGGTTACGCACAATCCCCTGTACCAGCACGCCCGCCACGGCGAGGGCTGCACCGACAAACAGTGCCAGCAGCAAGCGCGGCAGTCGGTACTCCATCAATACATAATAATGCTCGCGTCCGTCCTGCCAGTCGGTCAGCAGCGCGCGCCACGGCACGGGGATCACCCCCATATGGAGTGATAACAGCGCACAACCTGCCAGGGCAAGGGTGATGAAAATGACCAGCGCAATTTTCATCCTCGCCTCCTCACCAGCCAGACAAAGCAAGGACTGCCAATCAGCGCCAGCACTGCGCCTGCGGGCAGATCGCCGGGGAAGGCCAGCGCGCGTGCGAGTACATCTGCCATCAGCATCAGCGTGGCCCCCAGCAGCATGCTCACCGGCAGTACGTTGCGCTGATCGAAGCCTGCCCAGAAGCGCGCCAGATGTGGCACCAGCAGGCCGATAAACGCCACCGGACCTGCCACACTGACGCACGCGCCAACCAGAAGCAGCACTAACATATTGATGATCAAACGTAGTCTCGGCAGGTTCACTCCCAGCGTATGGGCGGTACTGTCGCTGACGTTGAGCAGGTTCAGTTGATTCGTCAGCAGCAACACGACAGGGACTGCAGTGACCACCACCGGCAAGAGCTGCCAGAAATCCTGCCAGTGGGCGTGGGACACTCCGCCTGCCAGCCAGTAAAAGATGCCGTAAGCATGATCTTCGGCCAGCAGCAGGGTGATGCGGGTCAGGGCCATACAAAAGGCCGACAGCGCGATACCCGCGAGGATCAGTTTGTTTCTGTCCTGGGTATGACGAAACCCGCCTCCTGCGGTCATGACCAGCAGCCAGCTCACGCCGCCCCCGCATGCCGCGATGAACGACAGGGAATAGCCTGCAACCGGCGTCGGACTCAGCGCGCTGGTAAGCGCCATAGCCAGCGCCGCGCCGCTGTTAATGCCGAGCAGTGAAGGAGAGGCCATTGGGTTGTGGGTCAGGGTTTGCAGCAGCGTGCCCGCGAGCGCCAGGCTTGCGCCGATCAGAACGGCGACCAGGCTTCGCGGCAAACGAAGGTTTTGCACCAGCGCTTCTGGTAGCGTTGGCGTGTGTCCAGGCAGCAGGGCGCGGATTGCGTCTGCTCCGGAAACAGGAATGGCCGAGTAGCAAAACAGACTCAGCCAGAAAATAATAATAAGTACTGCAACGGGAAGCCCCCACAGCAGCACCGGGTGTTTTAGCGCGGTCATTTCACATCGGTAAGCGGCTGATGGTGGAAGATTTTTACCGTGTCAGCGGCAATACGCTCTGCGGCAAAAATACCGCGCATCCGCGCCCAGGCGTTACTGTCGACTGAAGCAACCTGCTGCTTCTGCGCGGCGGTTAATATCTGCCAGAGCGGATCTTGTTGCCAGCGTTTAACAATGCTCTCTTCGCGATAGTGGGCAACCAGCAGCCAGGCAGGATTGACCGCCAGCAGTTGCTCCAGGCCGATGGACGGCATGGACGCGCCCGCCATCGCAGCGGGAACGTTCAGCCCCAGAGAAGCCAGCACGCTGCCGGTCCAGGTCTCCTGGGTATGCAGGTTGAATAGCTGT
Source organism: Enterobacter cloacae complex sp. P18RS (assembly GCF_014982105.1). Lineage (NCBI taxonomy): Bacteria > Pseudomonadati > Pseudomonadota > Gammaproteobacteria > Enterobacterales > Enterobacteriaceae > Enterobacter > Enterobacter cloacae complex sp. P18RS. The sequence continues at coordinate 18,895 of NZ_JADCKV010000001.1, forward strand.
TCGCGTGATGTGCCAAAGGCCACGCGTGTCCCTGTGGGAAGCTGGCTGGACCACTGCGCCATCTTCTCTTTATGTTGTTCCAGACGCGCCTGCATCTCTCGTTTTTTACCTACCACTTCGCCGATGATAGCCGCTGAGTGCAAATTTTCAGCGTAGGTTTCGTTGCGGGACTTAAGCAGCAGTACCGGCGCGATTTGCTGCAAGGCAGTGTAAATCCCCGCATGGCGACTGCTGTCGGCAATGATCAGGTCTGGTTTCAGGGCAGCAATGGCTTCCAGGCTCGGCTGCGCGCGCGTTCCGACGGACTGCCACGGTTTCAGGTGCGCACGCACTTCGGGCAGGATGCGTTTTGCATCGTTATCGTCGGCAATACCGATCGGGCTGACGTCCACGGCGGCCAGCGCATCGGCGAACGAGAGTTCCAGCACCACAATCCGTTGTGGCGTTTTATCGAGTGTAAACGTGCCGTGTTCGTCCTGAACCGTGGCGGCAAAGGCGTGGCCGATCACCAGCAGCAGGCCTGCAAAAAGAAAACGGATAAATGCCAACATAGTCACATTCCAGCTAAAAGCCCGGCAAGCCGGGCGTTAACACATCAGAACTTCAACGACCCCTGCATATACAGCGTGCGCGGCTGGCCTGCGTAGATGCCTTTGTTGTTGTCGTCATAAGAGCGGATGAAGTAGTCCTGGTCGAAGATGTTTTTCACACCGAACGCCAGGTTCAGATCTGCCATCTGCGGGCCAAAGTCATACGCCACGCGTGCGCCCCAGAGCATGAAGCCGGGAATGCGGCCGGTACTGCCGTCGGCGCTCTCTTTCACCGTATTGGCGTTATCCGCAAACTGGCTGGACTGGAAATCGCTGTTCAGATTGAACGTCCAGTTGCCCGGCTTGTAGTCCACGCCCAGCGTGCCTTTATGTTTCGGGGAGAATGGCACCTGATTGCCATAGGTGTCGCCTTTCTCGCGGATTTCCGCGTTCACATACGCATAGCTGGCGTAGACGGAAACGTTATCAAGCGTTGGCGTTAGCGTACCCAGGTCGTAACGTGCCTGCGTTTCCAGCCCGGTATGGCGCGTTTTGCCACGTGCAGTGACGGTGTCGTTGGTCTGGTTGGAGTCGTACTGATTGTTAAAGTTAATCAGGAACAGCCCCATTTCCGCCGTCAGCGCGCCGTCATCGTAGCGGGTACCGAGTTCCCAGGTTCGCGCTTTTTCCGGTTCCACATTGCCGCTTTGCACAGCCTTGCCAATCTGGCTGTACTGTACGGTGCCGAACGAGCCTTCAGTGTTTGCATAAAGATTCCAGCTATCAGTCAGGTGATAGAGCACGTTCAACGCCGGAAGCGGTGCGTTATAGCTCACCTCTTCGTGCGTGCCTTTGATGGCGTTGTTCTGGTATGACTCGATATGTTCGAAACGCATACCCGGCGTGATGGTCCAGTTGCCGATGTCGATTTTGTCATCCAGATACCAGGCGTGCGCCTCGGTGCCGGAACGCGTGTCGCGGTCGTAAGGGCTTGAGCCGGACGGCAACTGCCCGCTGCTGGTGGCGGTGTAGTAACGCATTTCATGCGTTGATTCATTCACATAGCGATAGCCCACGCCCACTTCGTGCGCGGAAGGGCCGATCATAAAGCTCTGGCTGTAGCGTGGCTCAATACCGCGCACCCAGTAGTTACGCGGCGAGAGGGTGATGCGTTTGCCTTGCTCCAGGTAGCCGCTGCGCAGGGTTTGGGTGTAGAACCCCTGAATGTTGAATTTATGCTGGCTGTCCGGCTGGAACTGGTAGCCCAGGCTCGCCAGCTTGCGACGGCCCCAGAAGCGGTCATACGGGCGGGTGGATTGCCAGCGATCGGCGTCGTAATCCGCGCGGGACAGGCCGCCGGGCATGTCGGCTTCACCATCGTAATATTGCAGCAGGCTGTTGAAGGTGTGCACCTCATTCGGCGCATATTTGCTTTTCAGCATCAGGTCGTCGATGCGGGTGGCGCTGTGCTCGCGCCAGTCACTGCCGCGCGTGCCGGAGTAGAGCAGCGCGGTGCCAAAACCGTTGTCCGCTGTGCCGCCCACCATCAGGTTGTGCGTCTCTTTCGGGTTGTTTTGTGAAGAGGTTGGGCTGAGCTGACCTTCCACCCCCGCCTCGATACCAAAGTCCTGCGGAATGGCGCGGGTAACAAAGTTCACCACGCCGCCCACGCTCTGCGGTCCGTAACGCACCGCACCACCACCGCGCACCACGTCAATGGCATCCATGTTGCCGAGCGAAACGGGAGCCAGTGAAAGCTGCGGCTGACCGTAAGGGGCAAAGGGGACGGGGATGCCGTCCATCAGGACGGTCGAGCGGCTGGCGAGGCGTGGGTTCAGGCCCCGGATGCCAAAGTTCATCGCCAGGTCGTGGCTGCCGGTGCCGTTGTTTTCCGGCGCGCTGACGCCAGGGATGCGGTTAAGCACCTCACGCATGGTGGTTGCGCCGGTTTTGGCGAAATCCTCACGGCGGATCACGTCACGCGCGCCAGCATGTTCAAATACGTCGTTTTCACGCGCATCGCCCAGCCAGTCGCCGACCACGGTCAGGGCATCTTCTTTTGGCGCGGGCGCGGTCTCCAGCGTCCAGCTGTTATTTCTCAGCGGTTTTACCTGCAGTCCGCTGCCGTCCAGCAGTTGTTGCAGGCCGCTCTCGACGTCGTAATCTCCGTGCAGGCCGTTGCTCTGCTTGCCGCGCGTCAGGCTGGCGTCAACCGAGAGGGTAATTCCGCTGTGTGCGGCATACTGATTGAGCGCTTTGTCGAGCGATCCCGGTGCGATATCAACCTGTGCAGCAAAAGCGGAAAACGAGAGACCGGCCAGCGGCAGCAGGCTCAGGCGAATGGCGTTAACCAAAGGTGTTGTTTTACGAAAAACGCGTAACGGCGTCATACCTTCTCCATCATCATTTTTGTTGTGTTCAGCTATGAGTCGAACGAGAAGGGTAAAAAGGACAATCGAAATGAGAATTATTTTTCTTACAGCGGTGAAATGTTTATCCAGTACCGCGTAATAGACTGAATTTTAACGGGAAGCGTTTGAGCGATAACGTTCAGGATCGCATCGGTATTTTTCAGCGGGAACGTCCCGCTCAGGCGCAGCCCGGCAACGGCGGGATCGCAGCGCAGCACGCCGTTGCGGTAACGGCTTAGCGTGGCTATCACCTCACCCAGCGGTTTATCGCTGAAGCTCAGGATGCCCTTCGTCCAGCTTGTACTCTCGTCATCCAGCGGTTTCACTGCGCCAAACTCAGAGGCGCTGAACTGCAGGCTTTCACCAGCGTTCACGATGCGTTTTTGCGCGGGGGCACTGGCGAGAAGCACTTCCACGGCGTGCTGCTGCACGTCAAGCTGCGTGAAATTATCCTGCTGGCGGACGGTAAATTCTGTCCCTAAAGCGGTGAGTTGGCCCTGACGGGTCAGGACGCGGAAGGGGCGTTGCTGCGCATCTTTCGCGGTAGTAATGGCGATTTCACCGTACCAGAGCCGGACGGTGCGCTGATGCGCATCAAAACGCACATCCGCCGCGCTTTGGGTATTCAGCGTGAGCAGGGAGCCATCTTCCAGTTGCTGACGGCTGACTGCGCCTTTGGCGGTGCGGTAATCTGCCCGCAGACCTTCGCCGGTTTCCGACTGCCAGAGTTGCCAGCCTCCGCCAGCGCCGAGCAACAGCAGTAATCCTTTCATCACGTGACGGCGGGTGAGGCGGGTATCGTGCAGCGCTCGGCTGGCAACGTCGCCAGGCACACCGCCAAGCTGGTTGCGCAGGTTTTCAACCTGCTGCCAGGCCCACTGGTTATCCTGATCCTGTTCATACCACTGTTGCCAGCGCGCTTCCTGTTGTGGGCTGACGCGCTCGCCGCTTAGCACGGCATACCAGTGGGAAGCTGAACGCAGCGCCTGACGGCGGGAATCGGTTAACGAAGGATTCATAACCCATGCTCCAGACGAAACAGCAGGCAGTGCTCGACGGCTTTCGCCACGTATTTTTTCACGGAGCTGACGGAAACACCGAGTTTGTGCGCAATCTCGCTGTATGTCAGGCCATCCAGTTGCGAAAGCAGAAACGCTTCACGTGTTTTTCCGTTTAGCCCGTCCAGCATGCTGTCGACGAGTTGTAGGGTCTCGAGCTGGCTTTCGCGTTCCTCAGGTGAAGGCGCTACCCCCTCCGGCATAAGCGCCAGCATCTCCAGATACGCTTTTTCCAGCGCGTTTCGGCGAAACAGGTCCACCATCACGCGTTTGGCGATAGTGCACAGGAAAGAGCGAGGATCGCGGATCGTCGAGAGCGTTTCGCTGCTCATTACCCGCAAAAAAGTGTCCTGGGCAATGTCATCTGCATCAAAGGCAGACTGGAGTTTGCGCGTCAGCCAACTTTTCAACCAGCCGTGATGGGTGCCATAAAGCGACTCGAACGTTAAGGAAGCTGTGGAAGTGGCACGGTCAGACATGCGGAGTGCATCAAAAGTTAATTATCACGTAGCCATATTAATATGAGAATGGTTATCATTACAATTGGAAATAAAATTGTTTCCAATAAACATTTTTAACATGTTGTTTTTCTAAGTGTTATAAGGTAGGTATAAAATGGGATGGATCCTCTGCTTCTGGCATCTGTCGGTCAGAATGACATCATGATGTGGTCTGCTATTATTGACATCCTCCCCGCCCTTTAGGGCGGGGAGGATGTCAACTATGAGTGTTGCCTGAAATGTCGCCAGCCCCCGGTACAGCAGAAGTATCTCGGGCTTTCTGCGTTTGCTCCTGGTGGGTATGGCCCCCGCAAGCGGGGGTTATTGCTAACTGGGTAATGACTCAAAATTATTGATAGTGTTTTATGT
>NZ_JADCKV010000010.1:0-158999 GCF_014982105.1 Enterobacter cloacae complex sp. P18RS
ACCCTGGCACGTTCACCGGTTATGCCGTGACAGAGTAGCAAGGAACATAAAGTGAACGGAATGACCACCAGAGCCGTATGTTCCCCCTCACCCCAGCCCTCTCCCTCAAGGGAGAGGGGGCCGTCTGTGCAGGCATTATTTTGTGGGGAACTCTCAGCCCTGACGGGAGCGGGTGAAGGACTTAGTGGTGTTGCACGGTAGCAATGTCGAGAAGATGGCGGTCCGTCTGCTCCAGACAAATCCCCGCGCGTTTCGCGTTGCGGATTTCATCTGCGAGCGTCTTCAGCAGCATGCCATCCTGCTGCTGCTCTCTGTCCATATCACGTAAAAACTTGAGGGTAATGATGTCCCGTTGCGCTTTGGCTTCATCAGCCAGTTTGCTCAGCTTCGCACAGCGTTGCTCATACTCTTCGAGCGTTTTCTGAAACAGTTCTTCCAGAGAAGTGTAATTATCTTCAATCGTTTCAAGCTCTTTGACGGTAGGGTTTGCCCCGACAGCTTTCAAAAAATTAAAGACGCGCATCATGTGCGTGACGTTACTTTGCGCCTGAGTACGAAAGAAGGTGGCAGTGCCGTTGAGGCTTTTTCTGGAACACCATGCGCTCAAATGCAGATGCAGATTTGAAGCATAAAACTCCAGGTTCATCTGGGCATTCAGTTTTTGCATCATCGTTTGGGTAGTCATTCTCATATCCTTATTGACTGTGGGACTTGATGTCCGCTACTTAACCTGACCCGGCAGGTATTGACGATTGAATGGCAGAAATAGATTTCTGCAAGGTAAAAAACTCGAAAATTCACTTCCTGTGTTCGATTTAAATAAGCATACGCTTCTCTTTGGCTTAAGAAAACTCTTAATCGGACTGTGTTTACCATACATTACAAATTTAAATATAGCCCAGAACAGAAAGAGGGGTGAGAGATTGGATTTAATATAACTTGTTGATTTTAATGGGTGTAAAATTAATATTGCTCATTTTTATCGTTTCAGGAAACGTTCTTTGGCGGGAAATTCTGTAAAAGTGTTAAATCAGAAATAATATCTGCAAATATATCCTGTCGTATCAAATTTGAGCTAAATAAATTTTCACTCAATATACGGTTCTGTGATCGCGTCGCAAGATTGTGATCTGATAAAGAGTGAAAATGAAACGCTGTTTTACATCGTTTCATTCGTTGAGGTTTATGATGGCTAACGTTGCGGTGCTGCTGGCACCCGGTTTTGAAGAAGCAGAAGCGATTATCACGATTGATATTCTGCGGCGTTTACAGATTGAGGTGGAGACGCTGGCCTGTGCGGAGTCCCGTGCGGTAGTGAGTTACCACAATATCCCCATGGTGACTGACAGTACGTTAACGGAGCGCATTAATACGCTGTATGACGCAGTCGTGTTGCCCGGTGGGCCGCAGGGGAGCGTCAATCTTGCGGCTAGCAAGCAGGTGCTCCGCTTTGTTTCCGCGCATGACGAGCAGGGCAAACTCATCTGCCCAATCTGCTCTGCGGCCGCGCGGGTGCTGGGCGGTAACGGGCTACTGAAGGGGCGTCGCTACGTCTGTTCCGGCGATCTCTGGCAGAGCGTTGATGAGGGTGTATATGTGGATGCGCCGGTCGTGGTGGATAATAACCTCATCAGCGGCAAGGGGCTGGGGCACGCTTTTGACTTTGCGCTGGCGCTCTCTGCTCGTCTGTTGGGTGACGACGCCCCCGTGCGCGATCATGCTGAACACATCTATTACCGCTGGTAATTTTTCTGCCGGGCGCTAAGGCGTCCGGGTTACAGGGATTTCTTAGCTGACCTTATGGATAATCCTGCTTAACTCCCTTCCATTTGTAGGACAATTACGTCCTTTTTTATGTCATTTTTCGCTGAATTTATGTACGCAATTACTGTAATTCTGCGGTGTGATGTCGCTCTCTTATGGATGATTAATTTCCCGCTAAAACTATCTCCAGCAATAACGCTTATGACGAGGTAAGCGCTAATGCCTTGTTTTAAGTCCGATTAAATAAGTCGTTCGCCATTATTCCCTACAGATAAGAATGCTAAAGCTGGAGTTTACCATGCACAAATTTACTAAAGCGCTGGCGGCCATCGGCCTGGCTGCCGTTATGTCACAATCCGCTATCGCTGAAAATTTAAAGCTCGGTTTTCTGGTTAAACAGCCGGAAGAGCCGTGGTTCCAGACCGAATGGAAATTTGCTGATAAAGCCGGAAAAGATTTGGGATTTGAGGTAATTAAAATCGCCGTACCTGACGGTGAGAAAACGCTGAACGCCATTGATAGCCTGGCGGCCAGCGGCGCGAAAGGTTTCGTTATCTGTACGCCGGATCCAAAACTGGGGTCAGCGATTGCCGCGAAAGCGCGCGGTTACGACATGAAAGTGATTGCGGTGGACGATCAGTTCGTGAACGCCAAAGGTAAACCGATGGATACCGTTCCGCTGGTAATGATGGCGGCCACTAAAATCGGTGAGCGTCAGGGCCAGGAGCTCTACAAAGAGATGCAAAAACGCGGCTGGGATGTCAAAGAGACCGCCGTGATGGCCATTACCGCTGACGAGCTGGACACCGCCCGTCGTCGTACCACCGGGTCCATGGACGCCCTGAAAGCGGCTGGCTTCCCGGAAAAACAGATCTACAAAGTTCCGACCAAATCCAACGATATTCCGGGCGCCTTTGATGCGGCGAACTCCATGCTCGTCCAGCATCCGGAAGTGAAGCACTGGCTGGTGGTGGGGATGAACGACAACACCGTACTGGGCGGCGTGCGTGCAACGGAAGGCCAGGGCTTTAAAGCACCGGACGTGATCGGGATCGGCATCAACGGCGTTGACGCCGTGAGCGAACTGTCTAAAGCGCAGGCGACCGGCTTCTATGGCTCTCTGCTGCCAAGCCCGGATGTCCACGGTTATAAATCCAGCGAAATGCTCTACAACTGGGTGACTAAAGGGGTTGAGCCGCCGAAATTCACCGAAGTGACCGATGTGGTGCTGATCACCCGCGATAACTTCAAAGAGGAGCTGGCGAAAAAAGGACTGGGCGGTAAGTAATACGCTGTGATTGCGCCCCTCACTCACCGTGAGGGGCCAGACGTACACACTACAGGAATCACGGAGTCGTTATGCAACAGTCTGATCCGTATCTCTCTTTCCGCGGCATCGGTAAAACGTTCCCCGGTGTAAACGCGCTGACCGATATCAGCTTCGACTGCTATGCCGGCCAGGTTCACGCCCTGATGGGGGAGAATGGCGCGGGAAAATCCACGCTGCTAAAAATTCTCAGCGGCAACTACACGCCCACCACCGGCACGCTGGCTATTCGCGGCGAAGAGGTGGCCTTTGCCGACACCACGGCAGCGTTAAATGCGGGCGTCGCTATCATCTATCAGGAGCTGCATCTCATTCCTGAAATGACCGTGGCGGAGAACATCTATCTGGGCCAGCTTCCGCATAAAAGCGGCGTGGTCAACCGCTCGCTGCTCAACTATGAAGCGGGCTTGCAGCTCAAGCACCTTGGGCTGGATGTCGATCCGCAAACGCCCCTTAAGTATCTCTCCATCGGCCAGTGGCAGATGGTGGAAATTGCCAAAGCGCTGGCACGTAACGCCAAAATTATCGCTTTTGACGAGCCAACCAGCTCGCTCTCGGCGCGTGAAATAGAAAATCTCTTTCGCGTGATCCGCGAGCTGCGCAAAGAGGGCCGCATCATTCTGTACGTTTCTCACCGAATGGAAGAGATTTTTGCCTTAAGCGATGCCATCACCGTGTTTAAAGATGGCCGCTACGTGCGCACCTTCACCGATATGCAGCAGGTCAACCATGACCAACTGGTGCAGGCGATGGTCGGACGCGATCTGGGGGATATTTACCACTGGAAACCGCGCGAGTATGGCCCTGAGCGTCTGCGTCTGGATAACGTCAAAGCCCCGGGCGTGCGCACGCCCATTTCACTCTCGGTGCGCAGCGGCGAAATCGTCGGGCTGTTTGGCCTTGTGGGGGCAGGGCGCAGCGAGCTGATGAAAGGGCTGTTTGGCGGCACCCGAATAACCCAGGGCCAGGTTTTCGTCGACGGGAAAAAGGTCGATATTCAGAAGCCTGCGCAGGCGATAAACGCGGGGATTATGCTCTGCCCGGAGGATCGAAAGGCCGAGGGCATCATTCCGGTGCACTCGGTGCGCGACAACATCAACATCTCTGCCCGGCGCAAGTTCATCCGCGCGGGATGTCTGATTAACGACGGCTGGGAGGCGAGCAACGCGGATCACCATATCCGTTCGCTGAACATCAAAACCCCCGGGGCTGAACAGCTGATCATGAACCTGTCCGGCGGCAATCAGCAAAAAGCCATTCTGGGGCGCTGGCTGTCGGAAGATATGAAGGTCATTTTGCTGGATGAGCCAACGCGCGGTATCGACGTGGGGGCGAAACACGAAATCTATAACGTCATCTATGAACTGGCAAAACGCGGTGTGGCGGTCCTGTTCGCCTCCAGCGATCTGCCTGAGGTGCTGGGCGTTGCCGACCGCATTGTTGTGATGCGTGAAGGTGAAATTGCCGGTGAATTGCTGCATGAACAGGCGAATGAACAACAGGCGTTGAGTCTCGCCATGCCTAAAGTTAGCCAGGCTGTCGCCTGAGTAAGGAGTCAATGATGTCCTCTGTTACTACATCCGGAGCGCCGAAGTCGGCTTTCAGTTTTGGCCGCATCTGGGACCAGTACGGCATGCTGGTGGTCTTTGCTGCCCTGTTCGTCGCCTGCGCGATTTTTGTGCCGAATTTCGCCACGTTCATCAATATGAAGGGGCTGGGGCTGGCTATCTCCATGTCCGGCATGGTGGCCTGCGGAATGCTGTTCTGCCTGGCCTCCGGCGATTTTGACCTGTCGGTTGCCTCGGTGATTGCCTGTGCTGGCGTCACCACTGCCGTGGTGATCAACATGACCGAAAGCCTGTGGATCGGCGTGCTGGCCGGGCTGCTGCTCGGCGTGCTGAGCGGCCTGGTGAACGGGTTTGTCATTGCGCGCCTGAAGATTAACGCCCTGATTACGACGCTGGCGACCATGCAAATCGTGCGCGGTCTGGCCTATATCATCTCCGACGGGAAAGCCGTGGGGATTGAAGACGAGCGTTTCTTCACGCTGGGCTATGCCAACTGGCTGGGGCTGCCTGCGCCAATCTGGCTGACGGTAGGCTGTTTGATCCTGTTCGGTTTCCTGCTTAACCGCACCACGTTTGGCCGTAACACGCTGGCGATTGGCGGCAATGAAGAGGCGGCGCGTCTGGCGGGTGTTCCGGTCGTACGGACCAAGATCATTATCTTCGTGCTTTCCGGGCTGGTATCGGCGGCGGCGGGGATTATTCTGGCGTCGCGTATGACCAGCGGCCAGCCAATGACCTCCATTGGTTATGAGCTGATCGTCATCTCAGCCTGCGTTTTAGGGGGCGTTTCCCTCAAGGGCGGCATCGGAAAAATCTCATATGTGGTGGCGGGGATCCTGATTCTGGGGACCGTGGAGAACGCCATGAACCTGCTTAATATTTCTCCGTTCTCTCAGTACGTCGTACGCGGCCTGATCCTGCTGGCAGCGGTGATCTTCGACCGTTACAAGCAAAAAGCGAAGCGTACCGTCTGATTTATTTTTAGCCATCAATATGCTCAACTATTAACCATAGTTGACCCCCTGACCGGCCCGCCAGTTTTGCTGACGGGCCGGTTGCCAAATGGCGAGCACCGTCACACTGTCTATACTTACATGGCTGTTTTGTTCACTGTAAGGAGGATTAGGGTGGCTGACTTGTTAACCGCACCGCCTGTACTGCCCGGAAAATTTGCTTTCTTTTTTGACCTCGACGGGACGCTCGCCGGGATTGAACCGCATCCGGATGACGTTGTTGTACCGGACACGGTGTTAGAGAATTTGCAGCAGCTCTCCCGACAGAACGAGGGGGCACTGGCATTGATTTCAGGGCGCTCAATGGCCGAGCTGGATGTGCTCGCCAGTCCTTATCACTTTCCGCTGGCCGGAGTGCACGGAGCGGAGCGCCGCGATATCCATGATCAACTGCATATAGTTTCACTCCCCGACACGCTGATTCAGGCGCTGCATGCGCAACTCTCTTCGGCTCTGGAAATGCTTCCCGGTACGGAACTGGAAGCCAAAGGCATGGCCTTTGCGCTGCACTACCGTCAGGCGCCCCATCATGAGGCGGCGATCTTTGCGATAGCAAGAAGCGTGGCGGAAGCCCATCCGGAGCTGGCGTTACAGCCGGGTAAATGTGTGGTCGAGATTAAACCGGCAGGAATTAACAAAGGCGCTGCCATTGCAGCGTTTATGGCGGAAGCGCCGTTTAAAGGGCGTACGCCAGTCTTTTTTGGGGATGACCTGACCGACGAGGCCGGGTTCAGGGTGGTAAACCAGGCCCAGGGCATGTCTGTCAAGGTGGGATCTGGTGAAACCATTGCCGGATGGCGGCTGGAAAATGTCGCCAGCGTCTGGCAGTGGATATCTGACGTCGCTAACCAGCAACAACAACAAATAGCGCAAAACAACGGGAGAAATCATTATGGGTCGCTTAGTCGTCGTCTCTAATCGCATCGCACCGCCGGATGATAAAAAAGCCAGTGCCGGTGGCCTGGCGGTCGGGGTATTAGGTGCCCTCAAAGCCGCGGGTGGTCTCTGGTTTGGCTGGAGCGGGGAAATCAGTAATGATGAGAAACCGCTAAAAAAGGTGTCACGGGGCAATATCACGTGGGCCTCCTTCGCCCTTAGTGAGAAGGACTACGATGAATATTATTCCGAGTTCTCAAACGCCGTGCTGTGGCCAGCGTTCCACTATCGTCTGGATTTGGTGAAATTCCAGCGTGAATCCTATGAAGGCTACATGCGCGTTAACGCGCTGCTGGCAGATAAACTGCTGCCGCTAATCGAAGAAGACGATATTTTATGGATCCACGATTACCATCTGCTGCCCTTCGCCAGGGAGCTGCGTAAACGGGGTGTGAAGAACCGGATCGGCTTCTTCCTGCATATTCCGTTCCCGACCCCGGAGATCTTTACGGCGCTGCCGCAGCATGATGAAATTCTTGAAGCATTGTCTGATTACGACCTGCTCGGTTTCCAGACGGAAAATGACAGGCTGGCGTTCCTCGACAGCGTGTCGGGTAAAACCCGGCTGGTCACTCACGGCGGCAAATCTCACACCGCGTGGGGACGAAATTTCCATACCGAAGTCTACCCGATTGGTATTGAGCCAGACGAAATCGCCGAGCAGGCCTCTGGTCCGCTGCCGCCGAAGCTTGCCCAGCTCAAGGACGAACTCAAGCACGTTAAGAATATCTTTTCGGTTGAACGACTGGATTATTCCAAAGGGTTGCCGGAGCGATTCCTCGCTTATGAAACCCTGCTGGATAAATTCCCGCAGCATCACGGCAAGATCCGCTATACCCAGATAGCGCCGACCTCGCGCGGTGAGGTTCAGGCTTACCAGGATATTCGTCACCAGCTGGAGACCGAAGCAGGGCGCATCAACGGGCGCTATGGTCAGCTCGGCTGGACTCCACTTTTCTATCTGAATCAGCACTTTGAGCGCAAAATCCTGATGAAAGTGTTCCGCTATGCGGACGTCGGGCTGGTCACCCCGCTGCGCGACGGGATGAATCTGGTGGCAAAAGAGTATGTAGCAGCACAAGATCCTGCTGACCCGGGCGTGCTGGTGCTGTCCCAATTTGCCGGTGCGGCAAACGAGTTAACCTCGGCGCTGATTGTGAACCCTTACGATCGCGATGATGTGGCAAATGCCCTGAACCGCGCGTTAACCATGCCGCTTGCGGAACGTATTTCACGTCATTCAGAAATGATGGAGACCATCGTCAAGAATGATATCAACCGCTGGCAGGCGCGTTTTATTGACGATTTGCGCGCGATCCAGCCGCAAACTCAGGAAGGTGATCTGCAAAAAAAGATCGCGACCTTCCCTAAACTCGCCTGATTTTCTCCGGGGGCATTAATTGCCCCCGAGAGGCACCAGCAGGACATCCACCTGGCTTGACGAAACGATGGATTTTGCCGAGCATGCCGCCCGGGAAAAAAAGCTCTGGTTATGATTTCCACAAATGACCAGGTCAACATTCTGTTTCTGACAAATGTCGAGAATATGTCCACTTAACTCGCCGGTGGCAATCACCGTCTGGTGGACAGGATATTTTGCCCGCTCAACCAGCTCGCGCAGAAATTGCTGCGTTTCCTCCTGAAGAACCTCACGAATATCTTCCAGCATTGGCGCTGCCAGTTGATTATACATTTCGGGTTCAGCAGCCAGGGTAATCAGACTTATGCGGGCATTATTCGGGCGGGCAATGGAAACGGCACGGGCGACGAGTTGATGACTTTCGGGGGAAACCGCAACAGAAACAAGAAGATGGGAGTAACTCATCACACACTCCTTTTATGTCAGAATGACACGTTTCTCAAGCTTTACCGCGAATCTGCCGCTTCTGCAAGAGGCACATGCGACAATAGTGTGAAGCTTATCATAATTATTCATTAATTATTCTTATAAGAAGAATAACGAAATGGGGACGCTAAATGAAAGTAATTAACAACTTAACGTAAATCACACATTTAGCCTTCCGTGCTGTTAAATCGCGTTAACCGATCGTCAACGCAAGCGTGATGGTTACCCATGGAAACTTGTTTCTCGAAAAGAAAACTTAAGCTGCTGTTTTTACTTAATTAACTCCGCCTCTTCTCTGGCGTTCGCGCCCGTTGTGACGCGAAAGGGCAGTGCTTCTTCGACGTAGCAATTTTCATACCCGATCCCCTCATCCCTCTGCATGAGTATTCGTTCCATAAGAATATAAACAAGCTTCACTTGCTCAATAAATAGTCAAATTACAAGTCACGCTGATGGATTTATGGGTTACATTCGCGTAAATTATGTGACGTAGATCACATTTTTTTTAAATTCCAGGGGGGGCTGCATTGTATGTGTCAAAACTGACGAGTAGAGTTTGCGTCGAATTAGGAAAAATCTTAGTTATTTGTAAGAAAAGATAAAATGTGTAACCGACATTTTGGCCATGTTAACCGGTCACGCGCTTTACGACGTACAAACCTAAATTCAACTATGCATTTGGCCTTTTCTTTTTATACCGGGTGATTTCCCGGCGACATCACGGGGTGCGGTCTTTCCGCATAAAAATAATAGTTGGTTATTCGGGATGGGAAAAATGCATACATCCGAGTTGCTAAAACATATTTATGACATCAATTTGTCGTATTTATTGCTCGCGCAGCGTTTGATTAGTCAGGACAAACCGTCAGCGATGTTTCGTCTGGGTGTTAACGAAGAGATGGCAACCATGCTGGGTGGATTAACCCTCCCGCAAATGGTCAAGCTGGCTGAAACCAATCAACTTGTCTGCCAGTTCCGTTTTGATAACCCGCAGACCATTACGCGTCTGACTCAGGAATCCCGCGTGGACGATCTGCAACAGATCCACACTGGTATTCTTCTCTCCACCCGCCTGCTCAACGAAATCAGCCAGCCTGATGACGTAGCCCGGAAGAAAAGGGCTTAACAATGAGCGAAAAAAGCATTGTTCAGGAAGCCCGTGATATCCAGCTGGCGATGGAACTCATCACGCTCGGTGCGCGTTTACAAATGCTGGAAAGCGAGACGCAGCTGAGCCGTGGTCGTCTGATCAAGCTGTACAAAGAATTGCGTGGTAGCCCGCCGCCAAAAGGCATGCTGCCGTTTTCGACTGACTGGTTCATGACCTGGGAGCAGAACATTCATGCTTCCATGTTCTGTAACGCCTGGCAGTACCTGCTTAAAACGGGCTTATGCAGCGGCGTTGATGCCGTGATCAAAGCCTACAAACTTTACCTTGAGCAATGCCCGCAGCAGGAAGAGGGACCCCTGCTGGCGCTGACCCGCGCCTGGACGCTGGTGCGTTTTGTTGAAAGCGGAATGCTTGAATTGTCCCGCTGCAACTGCTGTGACGGCAATTTCATTACCCACGCGCACCAGCCTGCGGGCAGCTTCGCCTGTAGTTTGTGCCAGCCTCCATCCCGAGCCGTAAAAAGACGTAAACTTTCCCGGGATGCTGCCGATATTATTCCACAACTGCTGGATGAACAGATCGAACACGCTGTTTAACCCGAACCTGTGGGCAAGATTCCAGCAGCGGTAAGCGATTACCGCTGCTTTTTTTTACCCTGCGTTCAGGTCATGCGCTCGAAATGAACGTCCTGCCATAGTCACTAGCGGAAGGATGATGTCGTGCTTATCTTATTAGGTTACCTGGTAGTTCTCGGTACAGTTTTCGGCGGTTACATGATGACCGGCGGGCACCTTGGAGCACTCTATCAACCGGCTGAACTTGTCATCATCGGCGGTGCAGGGGTAGGGGCTTTTATCGTTGGTAACAACGGCAAATCGATCAAGGGCACGCTGAAGGCGATTCCGCTGCTGTTTCGTCGCTCGAAATACACCAAAAGCATGTATATGGATCTGCTGGCGCTGCTCTATCGCCTGATGGCGAAGTCACGTCAGCAGGGGATGTTCTCGCTGGAGCGGGACATCGAAAACCCGAAAGAGAGCGAAATTTTCGCCAGCTACCCGCGTATTCTGGCCGACGCGATGATGCTCGATTTTATCGTCGATTACCTGCGACTGATCATCAGCGGCAACATGAACACCTTCGAAATTGAAGCCCTGATGGACGAAGAGATCGAAACCCACGAGAGCGAGTCCGAAGTACCGGCCAACAGCCTGGCGCTGGTGGGCGACTCGCTTCCGGCGTTCGGCATCGTGGCGGCGGTCATGGGCGTCGTTCATGCCCTGGCCTCGGCGGATCGCCCGGCGGCTGAACTGGGGGCGCTGATTGCCCACGCGATGGTGGGGACGTTCCTCGGTATTTTACTGGCCTACGGCTTTATCTCCCCGCTGGCGAGCGTGCTGCGCCAGAAGAGCGCCGAAACCACCAAAATGATGCAGTGCGTGAAAATTACGCTGCTCTCAAACCTCAACGGCTATGCGCCACCGATTGCCGTCGAATTTGGTCGTAAGACGCTTTACTCCAGCGAACGTCCGTCGTTTATCGAACTGGAAGAGCACGTGCGCGCGGTGAAAAACCCTAACCAACAGACGACAACTGAGGACGCATGAAAAACCAGTCCCATCCGATCGTCATCGTAAAAAAGCGCAAGCATAAGGGGCACGGGCACGGTTCTCACGGCTCCTGGAAGATCGCGTACGCCGACTTTATGACCGCCATGATGGCCTTCTTTCTGGTGATGTGGCTAATCTCCATCTCCAGCCCGAAAGAGCTTATTCAGATTGCGGAATATTTCAGAACGCCGCTGGCGACGGCGGTTACCGGCGGGCCGCGCATTTCGAACAGCGACAGCCCGATCCCCGGCGGCGGTGACGATTATACCCAGCAGCAGGGCGAAGTGAAAAAACAGCCTAACATCGACGAGCTGAAAAAAAGGATGGAGCAGGCGCGTCTGAAAAAACTGCGCGGTGACCTGGATCAGCTGATTGAAGCGGACCCTAAGCTGCGCGCGCTGCGTCCGCATCTGAAAATTGACCTGGTACAGGAAGGGCTGCGTATTCAGATCATCGACAGCCAGAACCGGCCGATGTTTAAAACCGGCAGCGCCGACGTGGAGCCCTACATGCGCGATATTCTGCGTGCGATTGCACCGGTGCTGAACGGTATTCCAAACCGCATTAGCCTGTCCGGACACACGGATGATTTCCCGTACGCCACGGGAGAGAAAGGATACAGCAACTGGGAGCTTTCTGCCGATCGCGCCAACGCCTCGCGTCGCGAGCTGGTGGCGGGTGGGCTTGATGATGGCAAGGTCCTGCGCGTGGTCGGCATGGCTGCAACCATGCGCCTTACCGACCGCGGACCGGATGACGCCATCAACCGTCGTATCAGTCTTTTAGTGCTGAACCAGCAGGCGGAGCAGGCCATCCTGCATGAAAACGCCGAAAGTCAGAATGAGTCACTGGACGATTTAAAACAGCCTGGGGCCGTCCCTTCGGCTGCCGTTCCAACATCGCCACCAGCCAATCCGAGGTGATAGCGTGAGCATGGATATTACCGATTTTTACCAGACATTTTTTGATGAAGCCGACGAATTGTTGGCCGATATGGAGCAACATTTGCTGGATCTGGTGCCCGAGGCACCGGACTCAGAACAGCTCAATGCCATCTTCCGTGCGGCGCATTCCATTAAAGGCGGTGCCGGAACGTTTGGATTTACCATTTTGCAGGAAACCACCCATTTAATGGAAAACCTGCTGGATGAAGCACGACGCGGTGAGATGCAGCTCAATACCGACATTATCAACCTGTTTTTGGAAACGAAAGATATTATGCAGGAACAGCTCGACGCCTATAAAAGTTCGGCAGAGCCTGATGCCGCCAGCTTTGAATACATCTGCAACGCGCTGCGTCAGTTAGCGCTGGAAGCCAAAGGTGAGGCGTCTGCGCCCGCTGTCCCTGCGGCAAAACTGAGCGTTGTTGACGCCGTGGCCGAACCCGATACGGCGCCTGACGCGCCCGCAGGAAAACTGCGCGTGGTGCTGTCACGTCTGAAGGAGAACGAGGTCAACCTGCTGGAAGAGGAGCTGGGGAACCTGGCGACGCTCAGCAACGTGGTGAAGGGCAAAGACAGCCTGGCCGCGACGCTCGACGGCGGGATCGGCCAGGATGACATCGTGGCGGTGCTCTGCTTCGTGATTGAAGCGGATCAGATTGCGTTTGAAACCGAGGCGGCGGCCGTTGAAGCGCCTGCTCCGGCAGAGAATACCCCTGCGGTAGTTGCCGCTGCCCCGGCCCTGAAAGCCGTGCCAAAAGAGACGGCCGCTCCGGCCCGCGGTGAAAAACCAGCGGCGCGTTCCAGCGAGTCCACGAGCATTCGCGTGGCGGTGGAGAAAGTGGATCAGCTGATCAACCTGGTGGGTGAACTGGTCATCACCCAGTCGATGCTGGCCCAGCGCTCCAACGAGCTGGACCCGGTGACCCATGGCGATCTCATCACCAGCATGGGCCAGTTACAACGTAACGCCCGCGATTTACAGGAATCGGTGATGTCCATCCGCATGATGCCGATGGAATATGTCTTCAGCCGCTTCCCGCGCCTGGTGCGCGACCTGGCCGGCAAGCTCAACAAACAGATCGAACTCACGCTGATGGGCAGCTCCACCGAGCTGGACAAGAGCCTGATTGAACGCATTATCGATCCGTTAACGCACCTGGTGCGTAACAGCCTCGACCACGGCATCGAGCTGCCGGAAAACCGCGTAGCAGCTGGAAAATCGCCCGTGGGCAACCTGATCCTGTCAGCGGAACATCAGGGCGGCAACATCTGCATCGAAGTGACCGATGACGGCGCGGGCCTGAACCGCGAGCGCATTCTGGCAAAGGCGATTTCGCAGGGAATGGCAGTCAACGAAAATATGACCGACGAAGAAGTGGGCATGTTGATTTTTGCCCCGGGCTTCTCAACCGCAGAGCAGGTCACCGACGTTTCCGGCCGCGGCGTGGGCATGGACGTGGTGAAACGTAACATTCAGGAGATGGGCGGTCACGTTGAGATCCAGTCTAAGCAGGGCGCGGGCACCACGATTCGCATCCTGCTGCCGCTGACGCTGGCCATTCTTGACGGCATGTCCGTTAAAGTGGCGGACGAAGTCTTTATTCTGCCGCTGAACGCGGTGATGGAGTC
Organism: Enterobacter cloacae complex sp. P18RS; assembly: GCF_014982105.1. NCBI lineage: Bacteria > Pseudomonadati > Pseudomonadota > Gammaproteobacteria > Enterobacterales > Enterobacteriaceae > Enterobacter > Enterobacter cloacae complex sp. P18RS. The sequence continues at coordinate 13,749 of NZ_JADCKV010000010.1, forward strand.
CCTCCAGCCGCGTGAAGAAGATCTGCATCCGCTGGCGGGCGGCGAGCGCGTGCTCGAAGTGCGCGGCGAGTACCTGCCGCTGGTGGAACTGTGGAAAGTGTTTGAAGTGGACGGGGCAAAAACCGAGGCCACGCAGGGTATCGTTGTGATCCTGCAAAGCGCCGGACGCCGCTACGCGCTGCTGGTCGATCAGCTGATTGGTCAGCATCAGGTGGTGGTTAAGAACCTGGAAAGTAACTACCGCAAAGTGCCGGGGATCTCTGCTGCCACCATCCTGGGTGATGGTAGCGTCGCGCTGATCGTCGATGTATCGGCACTTCAGGGATTAAATCGTGAACAACGTGTGGCGAACACAGCCGCCTGATTAAGTAAAAGGTAATAACATGACCGGTATGAGTAACGTAACGAAACTGGCGGGCGAGCCATCTGGACAGGAATTCCTGGTTTTCACTTTAGGGGATGAAGAGTACGGTATCGACATCCTGAAAGTGCAGGAAATTCGCGGTTACGACCAGGTAACGCGCATTGCGAACACGCCAGCGTTTATCAAGGGTGTGACCAACCTGCGCGGTGTGATTGTGCCTATCGTGGACCTGCGCGTGAAGTTTAGCCAGGGCGATGTGGAGTACAACGATAACACGGTGGTGATCGTCCTGAATCTGGGGCAGCGCGTGGTGGGGATCGTGGTGGATGGCGTGTCTGATGTGCTGTCGCTGACCGCCGATCAAATCCGTCCTGCGCCGGAGTTTGCGGTCACGCTGTCGACGGAATACCTGACGGGGCTGGGTGCGCTCGGCGAGCGTATGCTGATTCTGGTGAATATTGAGAAGCTGCTGAACAGCGAAGAGATGGCGCTGCTGGATATTGCGGCGAATCACGTGGCATAAAATAAAGCCGGGTGGCGGCTTCGCCTTACCCGGCCTACAAATGGCTCGAACACGTAGGCCGGGTAAGCGTCAGCGCCACCCGGCTCTTTTGTAACCTTACGCCTCCTGCTCCACCAGCGCTGATTCCGCTTCCCGCGCCCCTTCATTCTGCGACAGCATCGCCGTCGCAATCCCGTTCCCCAGCACGTTAATGGCCGATCGTCCCATATCCAGGAAATGGTCAATCCCCATCAGCAGCAAGATCCCGGCCACCGGAATGTTAAAGCTCGGAATAGTTGCCGCCAGCACCACCAGCGACGAGCGCGGTACGCCCGCAATCCCTTTCGAGGCCAGCATCAACGTTAACATTAGCACCGTCACCTCGGTGAAACTCAGGTGAATGTTATATGCCTGGGCGATAAACATCGAGGCGAACGAGCAGTACACCATGGAGCCGACCAGGTTAAACGAGTAGCCGATCGGCAGGACGAAAGAGGCGATATTACGTGAACAGCCGAAGCGCGCTAACTGCTCCAGCGTTTTCGGGTATGCCGCTTCTGAGCTGCTGGTGGTAAACGCGACCAGCACCGGATCTTTCAGCATCGCCACCAGACGGAAAATCTCTTTTTTCAGTACCATGTAACCTACCGCCAGCAATACCAGACAGGTCAGAAGGATCGCCACATAGTAACCGCCAATGAACGAGGCATAGTTCAGCAAAATGCCCAGACCCTGAGTGGCAATCACGGACGAAATCGCGGCAAAAATGGCCAGTGGCGCAACGTACATCACGTAGCCCGTCACTTTCAGCATAATGTGGGAGACCACATCCAGCGCCGCCACCAGCGGGGCGTTGAATTTTTGACCTAATGACGCGCCGCCGATGCCGAAGAACATCGAGAAGACCACAATTTGCAGGATCTCATTGTTCGCCATCGCGCCGGCAATGCTGGTTGGAATAGTGTGTGACAGGAAGGCTTTCAGCGACATCCCGCTAACGGCCAGGCCGGTATCAACCGTCTCTGTCGGAATGCTCAGGTTCAGACCGCTGCCGGGTTGTTCAAGGGTAACAATAAACAGCCCCACCAGAATGGAAAGTACGGATGAGCTGATAAACCACACCATCGCTTTACCCCCGACGCGCCCAATCGTCGACGTTTCACCCAGCTTCATAATGCCCACCGTCAGGGTGCTGAACACCAGCGGGGCAATCACCATCTTAATCAGCCGCAGGAAAATATCGGTCAGCAGGGTGATGTTCTCCGACCAGGCCTGTATCGCGTCGGGCGAAGCATACTCATGGATTGCCGCACCTGAAAGAATGCCCGCCAGCATGAAAATCACGATGAAGAGCGTGAGTTTGTTTGCACTTGCCACAAAAAGATCCTCTATGCGCTAAAAGAGTTTCCTGCGTCAATGCATACAAAATTTTTATTTAAGCGCAGGAAAATATTCGGGGCATAAATTGAAGTAAAGCTGCGTGAGTTACAACTTGTTTTTAATTTTTATGAAATTCGTTGTTTTTATGATGACGATATATTGTGACGCGGATCACGTTACAGGCGATATATCCTCAAATTAAGCAAATATAATGCCCGTTTTATTTTGCTAACTCTTTGTAATGTTTGTTAATAGCCTGTTAATTGGAGGGCGGGTGTCTCACCTTCGCTGAAAGTGGTTGAAGCGTGAACCATAAACTAAATTCTCAGTAACCGCGCCGGGGAATGTTTAAGCGGGGCTAACATACTGAACAGTATGAATAAAATAGGGTAAGCGGACCATTATTTCTTCTGGAGGGTGGTAAATGAAAAGAACACTTCTTTTTATCTGCGCGGGTACACTGCTGACGGCGGCGACTGTCGGTCAGGCGCTGGCAGTCACCAGTAGCGGTACTATCGGGGCGACGCTGACGCTGACGAACGGTTGTTTGATCAACGGCTCGCCAACGCAAAACGGCATTAACTTCGGGACACTCGATTTCGGGACCCATCCTGCGACATTCTCCACCCTGACAACCCAGTTAACCGGGGCCAGCGGCGGAAAAACCTTTACCATTCAATGTACCACTGCCAGTTACACGGTGGCGATCACCGGCAACACCAACGCGACCGCACCCGGAACCGTTGTCGGCACCCCCGGCACACCCGCCCGCTATCTGGTGAACACTGCCAATGCGGCACAGGGCGTGGCATACAGCCTCTATAGCGACAGCGGGTACAACAACGTGATCGCTAACAACGCCGCGTTGCCCGTTGCCTCCACGGCGGGCGGGGTGGACAGCTATACCCTCTACGGACGCATAACGGGCGGTGGCAATAGCGTAACGGTTGTACCGGGAACCTATACCGACACGATTAACGTCAGCGTCACCTACTGATTCAGCCATGAAGGCATTGTGTTTATGTCTGCGCGAAAGCGCAGAGGGCGTCGTGCACCCTTTTTTGGCCCTGATCGTCGGGTTGATGATGAACTGCGACGCCAGAGCGGTGACCTCCCAGTCCTTCAGGGTGAGCGCGACGGTAGTACCAGGGTGCTCGGTGAGTACCGGCACGGGCGGGCGCTTTGGGACGCTGGATTTTGGAACCCGTAACGGCGTGGACAACACGCCGGTCAGCACCAGCTTTGTCGCCGACGGTGCGTTGTCCATCGCCTGCACGCCGGGCGTGGCGCTGAGCATGAGCATTGACGGCGGCCAGAATTACAGCTCGGTGCGACGGATGACGCGTTCAGGTGGGACCGAAGTTGTTGGTTACCGGCTTTACAGCAGCAGCTCTCTGGCGGCGAACAGCGAAATTGGGGTTAACCAGGCCATACCGATTACCTATACCAACAGCAATAACATCGCGCTGCCTCTTTTTGGCGTCGCGCTCCTGACGGGGTTTAGCCTGCCGGGAACATATTCAGATCAACTCACCGTGACCTTGTCATGGTAGGAAAGGGAGAACATCGATGAAGCCATTTTTCAGGCGATCAGGCCTGGTGGGTCTGTTGGGGGCAACGGCTCTGGCAGCGAGCCAGGCGCAGGCAGCGGCAACCATTCTTTTGTGGCCCATCGATCCGTGGCTTTCGGCAGAGGCCAGAGCAACTGAATTGTGGATCCAGAATCAGGGCAACAGCGCCACGACAATGCAGGTGCGTATTGTGCGCTGGAAGCAGGAGGGAGGATATGAGCGTTACACCGCCCAGCAGGATGTGGTCGCCAGCCCGCCGATCGTGACCATCGCCAAAGGCAGTAAACAGCTTATTCGCCTGATCAAGCAGGGGACAATCCCGTCGGGGGTTGAGCAGGCCTACCGCATTATTGTGGATGAAATTCCCCAGCCGGATGCCAAAGCGGAACCGTCCATGGGCCTCAAACTGCAAATGCGCTATTCCATTCCCTTATTTGTTTATGGGCAGGGGATCCCCACCCTCAACGAAGGGGCGCACCACGCGCTGGCGAATACTCAACAGCTGAGCTGGCGGGTCGTTCAGGAAGGGGGGAAACCCGCGCTTCAGGTCCGTAATCAGGGGGATGTGCACGTCCGGCTCAGCCAGGTTACGGTTGAGCAGGGCGGGCAAAAACGCACGGTTGCCGAGGGGCTGTTGGGTTATGTGCTGCCAGGCAGCACCCGAAGCTGGCCGCTTCCGGCAGGGATTTATCAGCCGAACCGGATGAGCGCGCAAATTAATGCCAGGGATACGCAATGGCAATCGACGCCCGTCAACTGAAACCGGCGATGATGATCCTGCTTTGCGTCAGTACCAGCGCCTTTGCCGAAACCGGCGACGACAGTTTACCGCCGCCGCCGGATGCACGGACGATGAACGGCGAAGCAGTATTTCAGCTCGTCCTGGTGCTGAACCACTATGACACGGGTCTGGTGGTGCCGGTGACGCAGCGTGAGGGCGCCTGGTTTATTTCGGGCGCGGATTTGCTCCGCGCCGGGCTGCCGCCCGCGCATGTGCCAGCCGGAGAGGTGAATCTCTCGACGCTTACGTCGGTACGCGCAGAGTACGACAGTACGGCCCAGCGCCTGTTGCTGACGGTCCCCCGGGACTGGGTCGCGGCACGGATCACGCCGTTCAGCGAACAGAGCACGCAAAGCAAACCGCACTATGGCCGCGGCGCGCTGCTCAATTACGACGTTTATACCAACCATTCCGAACACACGGGCGGCCAGGCGTCGGTATGGCACGAGTTCCGCTATTTCAATGAGGATTATTCATTTTCATCGACGGGTTACGCCCGGCAGAATTTCACCGGTAACAGCGGGCAGCAGGAAGGGTACGTGCGTTATGACTCTACCTTACTGATCACCAACGAAGAGGATGCCACCACCTGGTCCGCCGGGGACGTCATCAGCGATGCGCTGAGCTGGAGCACCAGCGTGCGCATGGGCGGGATCAGCTACGGGCGCGACTTCTCCCTGCGTCCGGATCTGGTGACCTGGCCGCTGCCGGCGTTTTCCGGCGAGGCGGCTGTCCCGACCTCGGTCGATCTCTTTATTAATGGCTACCGTTCCGGCTCCACCCGCCTTCAGCCGGGGCCGTTTACCCTCACCAATCTGCCGTATATCAACGGTGCTGGCGATGCAGTACTGGTTACCACTGATGCGCTGGGTCGTCAGGTGAGTACCACGCTGCCGTTTTATGTCAGCAGCGATCTGCTTAAGCAGGGGTTAAGCGACGGCGCCGTGACGCTGGGCAGCCTGCGGCGTAACTACGGTATTGAGAATTTTGACTATGGCCCGGCGGCGGGCAGCGGATCGTACCGCTACGGGGTGACCGACTGGCTGACGCTGGAGGGGCATGCGGAAGGGGCGGAGTCGCTGGCGCTTGGCGGCGCGGGCACGGTACTGAAGCTCGGGCGTTTTGGCGTGGTAAATACCTCGTGGACCCAAAGCCGCATGCGCGGCGATAGCGGCGGCCAGATAAACTGGGGCTATCAATACAACACCAGCGAGTTTAGCGTAGCGACCCAGCATACCCGACGTGATCGTGGTTTTGGCAATCTCGCCCTGTACGATCAGCCCACCGTTTATGATGAAAATGATAACCCCGTTGCCAGCCTGAGCCGCAATACCGACCAGTATTCCTTAACCTTTAACCTCGGCGGATACGGCAATATCGGCGCGGCGTGGATCGGCGTTGAGAGTTTTGACAGCCAGAAAACTGAGCTGCTCAACCTCTCCTGGAGCCGTAATCTGTGGGGCTCAAGCAGTATTTATCTGGCTGCCAGCCGTGACCATCAGCGAGGCGACTGGACGGTTGCGCTGTCGTTGCAGGTTCCCCTCGGCGAACGTGACAGCGCCGCCGTCACCTTTGAAAACACCCCTGACGCAGGCAGCACTCAACGCATTAACTACAACCACTCGATGCCTTCAGACGGCGGATTTAGCTGGAACATGGCCTGGGCCAACCAGTCGCGGTCGAGTAACTATCAGCAGGCCACGCTCGGCTGGCGGAATAACAACGTGGAGCTACAGGGCGGCGGCTACGGTGAGAAGGGCATGATGACCTGGTGGGGCGAGGCGATGGGCTCTGTCGTGCTGATGGACGGTGAGCTGTTTGCGGCGAACAAAATCAACGATGCGTTTGTGGTGATCAGCACCGACGGTCATCCGGATGTTCCCGTCAGCTACGAAAACCAGCCGGTCGGAAAAACCAATAACAAAGGCTATCTGCTGGTGAGCGGCGTTTCCGCCTATTACCCGGCAAGTTACCGCATTGATACCCTGAACTTACCCGCGGATACCCGGCTGAAAGAGACCGAGCGTCGGGTGGCGATTCGTCGGCATAACGGTTATCTGGTGGATTTTCCGATGGAGCAGGAGCGGGTTGCCAGCGTGATCCTGCACGATGCGCAGGGCAATGCGATCCCGGTAGGAAGCCAGGTCAGACGCGCGTCGCGCAGCAGCGCGGTTGTCGGCTACGACGGCCTCGCCTGGCTGGAAAACCTCAACGACGTGAATCCGCTCGAGGTCATCACCCCGGAGGGTAAACGCTGTACGGCAACGCTGACCGTTGGCGCAAACCCTGCACATAAGCTGCAAACATACGGTCCGCTGACCTGTCGGGAGGCGCCGTGAGACGCCTGTTAATCGCGCTCCTGCTGCTGTGCTCCGGCGGCAGCTGGGCGGCCTGTACCGTCAGTACGGTGAATGCCTCGTTTGGCAGCGTCACCTCGTTCGCACTCAGCGGCACCGGGGAAGTGGAAACGACGGGCACGCTGGTGGTGACCTGCGATACCGTTCTCAACCTGTTAACCAACGACTCGGTGACGCTGAATTACACCTCGGCATCCGTCTTCGCGAATAGCCGGGCGACCATGAAGCGTACGGACAACGCGGCTATTACCGATGTCATCCCTGCGCGGCTGTGCGGGGCGTCCGGCTGCGGCGGAAACAGTGAAATACAAATCAGCAAAGCCTATACCTGGAGCGGAAACACGCTGCTCGGGCTGCTGGGTTCAAGGCGCTACAACATTCCCCTTTATTTCCGGACCGTAATGGGGCAGAACGTCACCGCCGGGCCGTATCAGGTGTTGTTAACGTTCAGCATTAACTACAACGTGTGCGCCGTTGGCGCGGTCGGAGCGTGCCTGACCCCGCAAACCGGCACGGCAACCACCTCGATCCTCCTCAACATGACCGTCACCAACGATTGCAGCACCATGACCACGCCGGACGTGAATTTTAACAGCGCGCCGCTGGTGCAAAATTTTCCCACCGTTTCACAGTCGGTTGCCGTCACCTGCACCAAAGGCAGCACCTACACCATAGGCATTAATAATGGGGCAAATGCCCTGAACAACGTGCGTCGTATGGTCAGCGGCAGCAACTTCATGAGTTACGACATCTACAAAGAGGCGACCAGCAACCGCTGGGGTAGCAGCGGCAGCGAGCGCTGGGCCAGCGCCAGCTCATCGCAGGTCAGTACGGACGGGCTTTTACGTACCTACAACTACACCGCCAAAGTTCTGACCAGCCAGGCCACGCCGCCTGCCGGAACCTACACCGACACGCTGATTGTCGACGTCGCATTCTGACTCCCGCGCTTTTCCCTTTCGCAAATGTAAAGTTCCTGTGGCCTGTGCCGATAACACCGTTAATAAATCTATGAGAAGGTGTTGTATGTTGAACCGTATCCGCGTTGTCACAATGCTTATGATGGTGCTGGTCATTTTCGCACTTCTTCAGCTTACTTCTGGCGGCCTCTTTTTCTCGTCGTTAAAACAGAACCAGGACAGCTTCGCGGCCTCGAACGATTTGCGAATGCAGCAAAGCGAACTGACCACGACCTGGGATCTGATGTTGCAGACGCGTATCAACCTGAGCCGCTCGTCTGCCCGCATGATGATGGACCCAAATAACCAGCAGAGCAGCGCAAAAACGGAACTGCTGAAGAATGCGCGCGCCACGCTGGCAGACGCGGCGAAACATTACGACGCCTTCAAAAAAATCGCCCCTCAGCCGGCAATGGCGCAGGCGAGCGCGAACATAGATGAAAAATATCAGGCCTACTTCGCCGGCCTCACGGAGCTGGTGCAGTTCCTGGAGAAGGGTAATATGGACGCCTATTTCGCGCAGCCGACCCAGGGAATGCAGAACGCCCTCGGCGCGGCGCTCGGCGAGTACGCTAAAGCCAGCGGCGAGCTTTATCACTCCGCGTTCACGCAAAGCCAGAACGACTACCGTTTCGCTAAATGGCAGATGGCGGTTCTCGCCCTCGCGCTGGTCATCGTACTGGTGGCCGTGTGGTACGGCATTCGTCATATCCTTCTTAACCCGCTTGGCCGCGTCATTGCCCATATCCGTGATATTGGCCGGGGCGATCTCACGAAAACGCTGACCGTTTCTGGCCGCAATGAGATCACCGAGCTGGCAACCAGCGTCGACCATATGCAGCGTTCGCTGATTGATACCGTCGCCAACGTGCGCGAGGGGGCGGATGCCATCTATACCGGCACGAGTGAAATCGCGATGGGCAACAACGATCTCTCGTCCCGTACCGAACAGCAGGCATCCGCTCTGGAAGAGACGGCGGCCAGCATGGAGCAGCTCACCGCGACCGTGAAGCAGAATGCCGATAACGCCCGCCAGGCGTCGCAGCTTGCAGAAAGCGCGTCCGACACCGCCCAGCGCGGCGGTCGGGTGGTCGACGGCGTGGTGAAAACCATGCATGACATTGCCGACAGCTCGAAGAAAATCGCCGATATCATCAGCGTAATCGACGGTATCGCCTTCCAGACCAATATCCTGGCGCTGAACGCGGCCGTTGAAGCGGCGCGTGCGGGCGAGCAGGGGCGCGGGTTTGCCGTGGTCGCCGGCGAAGTGCGTAACCTCGCCAGCCGCAGCGCCAATGCGGCAAAAGAGATCAAAGCCCTGATTGAAGACTCTGGTTCACGCGTGGATACCGGCTCGGTGCTGGTGGAAAGTGCGGGTGAAACCATGAATGACATCGTGAATGCCGTGACGCGCGTGACGGACATCATGGGTGAAATCGCCTCTGCATCGGATGAGCAGAGTCGTGGTATTGACCAGGTCGCCCTGGCGGTATCGGAAATGGATCGTGTGACGCAGCAAAACGCCGCCCTGGTGCAGGAGTCCGCTGCCGCGGCCGCTGCGCTGGAGGACCAGGCGAGCCGCCTGAAAATGGCCGTCTCGGCGTTCCGTCTTACTTCAAAAACGACAAATACGGTCAGCTCGCGGTCGGCGTACAGCGAAGCAACCCCGGCGCCCGTGACAACACGTACGCGCGCAGCGGTGACCGGACAAGATGAAAACTGGGAAACATTTTGACTGACAATTAAACCGCGGCTGCTTGCCGCTTGATGGGAGCGTGGATGTTTAATCGTATTCGTATCTCGACCACACTGTTTTTGATTCTGATCCTGTGTGGGGTTTTGCAGGTTGGCAGTAACGGGTTGTCTTTCTGGGCGTTTCGCGATGGCTATCAGAATTTGCAGGAAGTTGAGACGAGTAATCAGCAGCGCTCCGCACTGGCACAAACGCGTGCCGTGCTGTTGCAGGCAAGCACTGCGCTGAACAAAGCAGGGACGTTAACCGCGCTGAGCTATCCGCCGGAGGATATTAAGGCGCTGATGGTCGTGGCCCGCAGCAGCCTGAAGCAGGCCGACGCGCAGTTTAAGGCCTTTACGGCGCAGGAGGCGGTCAGTGAGAAAGAGAAAGCGCTGAAAGTCGCCATGAAAAAGACCTTTGATGTGTGGTACGGCGATCTCGACCATCAGGCGACGTGGCTGGAGAACAACCAGCTTTCTGACTTCCTGACCGCGCCGGTGCAGGCGTCTCAGGCGGCGTTCGACGGCAGCTTTAACGCCTGGCAGCAGGATATTAACCAGTTTGTGGCGCGTGCCGGTGCGGACAGCCGTACCAGCTACCGCATGTCAGGGGCGATTTTCCTGACCATGGTGATCCTGGCCGCCCTGCTGACCGGCGGCTCGCTGTGGTGGTCGCGCAAAATGATCGTCCAGCCGCTGGCCATCGTCAGCAGCCACTTCGACAGTATGGCGAAGGGCGATCTGGCGCGTCCGGTGGCCGTGTATGGCAGGAATGAGATATCAGCGATTTTCGCCAGCCTGAAGGCGATGCAGGGGTCGTTGCGGGAAACGGTAAGCAACGTTCGCCAGGGCAGTTACGCCATGCATACCGGGATCTCCGAGATTGCGGCAGGCAATAACGATCTCTCATCCCGCACCGAACAGCAGGCGGCATCGCTGGCGCAGACGGCGGCCAGCATGGAGCAGCTGACCGCGACGGTAAGCCAGAACGCCGATAACGCGCGTCAGGCGTCCGACTTGTCAAAACAGGCGGCGATGACGGCGAAACGTGGGGGCGATCAGGCCTCTCACGTCGCCAGCACGATGCAGGAGATTGCCGACAGCTCGCAGAAAATTGGCGACATTATCAGCGTCATCGACGGTATCGCGTTCCAGACCAATATTCTGGCGCTGAACGCGGCCGTTGAAGCGGCGCGTGCCGGGGAGCAGGGGCGCGGGTTCGCGGTGGTTGCCGGTGAAGTCCGAAACCTCGCCAGCCGCAGCGCCAATGCGGCGAAAGAGATCAAAGGGCTGATAGAAGAGTCGGTCTCCCGCGTTCAGCAGGGCTCCGCGCTGGTGGATACCGCCGCGCAGACCATGCACGAGATTGTCACCTCCGTGACGCGGGTTAACGACATTATGGGCGAGATTGCCTCGGCGTCTGATGAACAACGCCGTGGTATTGAGCTGGTGGCGCAGGCCGTTACACAGATGGATCAGGTTACGCAGCAGAACGCCTCACTGGTGGAAGAGGCGGCGGCGGCTACCGATCAGCTGGCAAACCAGGCGGATCACCTTACCGGGTTGGTCGCCGTATTTAATGTGAAAGAGCACGTTGAAGCAGTAACAGAAGTCGGACGGTCACAGGCCGTGCCCGTTGTATCCTGAATGTGATTAAGAAGGCGCTATGACATCACCCATGCCCTCAGGGCAAACGTCATTATTGTTGCAGATGACACAGCGCCTCGCGCTGTCCGACGCGCATTTTCGTCGGATATGTCAGTTAATCTACCAGCGTGCGGGGATCGTGCTTGCGGACCATAAGCGAGACATGGTCTACAACCGGCTGGTGCGGCGCTTGCGTACGCTGGGGCTGGATGATTTTGGCCGCTATCTGAGCATGCTCGAAGCGAACCAGAACAGCGCCGAATGGCAGGCATTTATCAACTCATTAACCACCAACCTGACCGCGTTTTTCCGCGAGGCGCATCACTTCCCGGTGCTGGCGGAACACGCCCGTCGCCGTAGCGGAGAGTATCGCGTCTGGAGCGCGGCGGCCTCTACCGGGGAAGAACCGTACTCGCTGGCCATCACCCTGGCGGACACCCTGGGCATGGCGCCGGGCCGCTGGAAAGTGTACGCCAGCGACATCGATACCGAAGTGCTGGAAAAAGCCCGTAACGGCGTTTATCGCCAGGATGAGCTTAAAACGCTGTCTCCTCAGCAGCTACAGCGTTACTTCATGCGCGGTACCGGCCCGCATGAAGGACTGGTGCGCGTACGCCAGGAGCTGGCGAACTGCGTGGAATTTGCTCCCGTTAATTTACTGGATAAGCAGTACAACGTGCCGGGGCCATTCGACGCCATTTTTTGCCGTAACGTGATGATCTATTTTGATAAAACGACGCAACAGGACATCCTGCGTCGCTTTGTTCCGTTGCTCAAGCCTGACGGTTTACTGTTTGCCGGGCACTCGGAAAACTTCAGCAACCTCGTGCGTGAGTTTAGCCTGCGTGGGCAAACGGTATATGCGCTGAGTAAGGAAAAAGCATGAGTAAAATCAGGGTATTGTCTGTCGATGATTCGGCGCTGATGCGTCAGATCATGACCGAAATCATCAATAGCCACAGCGATATGGAGATGGTGGCGACAGCACCCGATCCGCTGGTCGCGCGGGATTTAATCAAAAAATATAACCCCGACGTGCTGACGCTGGATGTTGAAATGCCGCGCATGGATGGCATCGATTTCCTGGAAAAATTAATGCGCCTGCGCCCGATGCCGGTGGTGATGGTGTCATCTCTGACCGGTAAAGGTTCAGAAATCACCCTGCGCGCGCTGGAGCTGGGGGCGGTGGATTTTGTCACCAAGCCGCAGCTCGGCATTCGCGAGGGGATGCTGGCGTACAGCGAGATGATCGCCGAGAAAATCCGTACCGCGTCGCGCGCAAAACTCGCGGCCCACAAGCCGATGGCAGCTCCGGCAACCCTGAAGGCAGGGCCGTTACTCAGCTCGGAAAAGTTGCTGGTCATTGGGGCGTCAACCGGAGGAACAGAGGCAATTCGCCATGTACTCCAGCCATTGCCGCTCTCAAGCCCGGGTATCCTGATTACGCAACATATGCCGCCAGGGTTTACCCGTTCGTTCGCGGAGCGCCTGAATAAGCTGTGTCAGATCAGCGTGAAAGAGGCGGAAGATGGCGAGCGCGTGCTGCCGAGTCACGCCTATATCGCCCCGGGTGACAAGCACATGGAGCTGGCGCGCAGCGGGGCGAACTATCAAATCAAAATTCATGACGGGCCGCCGGTTAACCGGCACCGTCCGTCGGTGGATGTGCTGTTTCATTCGGTGGCGAAACATGCGGGGCGCAACGCCGTTGGGGTGATCCTGACGGGGATGGGCAACGACGGCGCCGCCGGAATGCTTGCGATGCACCAGGCTGGTGCCTGGACGATTGCGCAGAATGAAGCAAGTTGTGTGGTGTTCGGCATGCCGCGCGAGGCCATCAATATGGGTGGCGTAAGCGAAGTGGTCGATCTTAGCCAGGTAAGCCAGCAGATGCTGGCGAAAATCAGTGCCGGACAGGCAATACGTATTTGACTCAGGAGTATTATTTTATGGCGGATAAAGAGCTTAAGTTTTTGGTTGTGGATGACTTTTCCACCATGCGTCGCATTGTGCGCAACCTGCTGAAAGAGCTGGGCTTCAACAATGTTGAAGAAGCAGAAGACGGGGTGGATGCGCTGAACAAACTCCAGGCTGGCGGGTTTGGTTTTGTGATTTCCGACTGGAACATGCCGAACATGGACGGTCTCGAACTGCTGAAAACCATCCGCGCGGATGCGGGCATGGCCTCTCTGCCGGTGCTGATGGTGACCGCAGAAGCGAAGAAAGAGAACATTATTGCCGCTGCACAGGCGGGCGCAAGCGGCTACGTGGTGAAGCCATTCACCGCGGCGACTCTGGAAGAGAAGCTCGGGAAGATCTTCGAGAAACTCGGCATGTGAGGTGATGGATATGTTGCAACCTGCTATGAAACCCGTTGAAGAACATTCGCCGAGCGACATTATTGCCCGCATTGGTAGCCTGACCCGCATGCTGCGCGACAGCCTGCGCGAGCTGGGGCTGGACCAGGCTATCGCCGAAGCGGCGGAAGCCATCCCTGACGCGCGCGACCGTCTGGACTACGTCGTGCAGATGACCGCGCAGGCGGCGGAGCGTGCGCTGAACAGCGTTGAAGCCTCGCAGCCGCACCAGGATGCGATGGAGAAGGGGGCGAAAGCGCTGAGCAAACGCTGGGATGAGTGGTTTGAGAACCCTATTGAGCTGGCGGATGCCCGCGAACTGGTAACGGATACCCGTCAGTACCTGGGTGACGTGCCGGGGCACACCAGCTTCACCAATGCCCAGCTGCTGGACATCATGATGGCACAGGATTTCCAGGACCTCACCGGCCAGGTGATCAAGCGCATGATGGATGTGATTCAGGAGATTGAACGTCAGCTGCTGATGGTGCTGCTGGAGAACATACCGGAACCGGCTGCCCGTCCGAAACGCGAGAACGAAAGCCTGCTCAATGGTCCACAGCTTGACACCAGCAAAGCGGGCGTGGTGGCAAGCCAGGATCAGGTGGACGATCTGCTGGACAGTCTTGGTTTCTGATTGCGCGTTCTGCCTCAGGTCGTTAACGCGGCCTGAGGCAGCTCAGAATAAAAACAGCGAAAAGAGCCCGAATAAACGGGCTTTTCCCGCCATTGGATTTTCTCTGCGCTGGCATGATACCCGTGAATTAATGGGCTGCGAGCAGGCACAGTGGCAGAAGAGAACGACGACAAAACAGAAGCCCCCACACCCCACCGACTTGAAAAAGCCCGTGAGGATGGGCAGATCCCCCGATCCCGAGAGCTGACATCCCTGCTGATCCTGGTGGTGGGCGTCTGCATAATCTGGTGGGGCGGGGAGATGCTTGCCCGCAGACTGGCGGGAATGCTCTCGGCTGGCTTACGTTTTGATCACAGCATGGTCAATGACCCCAATCTGATCCTCATTCAGATCATCAACCTTGTGAAAAGCGCGATGCTCGCCTTGCTGCCGCTGATCGCGGGCGTGGTCATCGTGGCCCTGGTTTCGCCGGTCATGCTCGGTGGCCTGGTGTTCAGCGGAAAATCGCTGCAACCGAAATTCTCTAAGCTCAATCCGTTCCCCGGCATTGCGAAAATGTTTTCCGCGCAAACCGGGGCTGAGCTTCTTAAAGCGATCCTGAAATCGCTTCTTATGGGCAGTACCGCCGGTTTTTTTTTGTGGCACCACTGGCCGGAGATGATGCGCCTGATCAGCGAGTCCCCGATGACGGCGATGAAGAATGCCCTGAACCTGGTCGGGTTATGCTCGCTGCTGGTGGTACTCAGCATTATTCCGATGGTGGCGTTCGACGTTATCTTCCAGATCTTTTCCCATATCAAAAAGCTGCGAATGTCGCGTCAGGACATCCGCGATGAATATAAGCAGATGGAAGGCGACCCGCACGTTAAGGGCCGTATCCGCCAGATGCAGCGCGCCGCCGCGCGTCGGCGCATGATGGAAGATGTGCCGAAAGCCGACGTCATCGTCACCAACCCGACTCACTACTCCGTGGCGCTTCAGTACGACGAAAACAAAATGAGCGCGCCGAAAGTGGTGGCGAAAGGGGCCGGGCTGATTGCGCTGCGCATTCGTGAAATCGCCACGGAAAACCGTGTGCCGATCCTGGAAGCACCGCCGCTGGCTCGCGCGCTGTATCGCCACGCGGAAATTGGACAACAGATCCCGGGCCAGCTCTACGCCGCTGTCGCAGAGGTGCTGGCCTGGGTGTGGCAACTGAAACGCTGGCGTTTAGCGGGCGGTCAACGACCTGTAAAACCTGAGAACCTGCCGGTGCCTGAAGCACTGGATTTTTTGAACGAGAAGGACACTGATGGCTAATCTGGTGGCAATGTTGCGCCTGCCCGGCAACCTGAAATCGACGCAATGGCAGATCCTTGCCGGACCGATTCTGATCCTGCTAATTCTGTCGATGATGGTGCTGCCGTTACCGGCATTTATCCTCGACCTGCTTTTCACCTTCAACATTGCGTTGTCCATCATGGTGTTGCTGGTGGCGATGTTCACCCAGCGCACGCTGGAGTTCGCCGCGTTTCCAACGATCCTGCTGTTCACCACGCTGCTGCGCCTGGCGCTGAACGTTGCCTCCACGCGTATCATCCTGATGGAAGGGCACACCGGCGCGGCGGCGGCGGGCAAGGTGGTCGAAGCCTTCGGTCACTTCCTGGTGGGCGGCAACTTCGCCATCGGTATCGTGGTGTTCGTCATTCTGGTGATTATTAACTTCATGGTTATCACTAAAGGGGCGGGGCGTATCGCAGAAGTGGGCGCGCGCTTCGTGCTCGACGGGATGCCGGGCAAGCAGATGGCCATCGACGCGGACCTGAATGCCGGGCTGATCGCGGAAGATGAAGCGAAAAAACGCCGTGCTGAAGTGACCAAGGAGGCAGATTTCTACGGCTCCATGGACGGTGCGAGTAAGTTTGTGCGCGGTGACGCCATCGCGGGCATTCTGATCATGGTGATTAACGTCGTCGGCGGCCTGCTTGTCGGCGTGCTGCAACACGGCATGGACATGGGCCACGCAGCGGAAAGCTATACGCTGCTGACCATTGGTGATGGTCTGGTGGCGCAGATCCCGGCGCTGGTGATCTCCACCGCGGCGGGCGTGATTGTGACTCGCGTCAGTACCGATCAGGACGTGGGCGAGCAGATGGTGGGGCAGCTCTTCAGCAACCCGCGCGTTATGCTGCTCTCCGCGGCGGTGCTGGGCCTGCTCGGTATGGTGCCGGGCATGCCAAACCTGGTATTCCTGCTGTTCACCGCTGCGCTGCTGGGGCTTGCCTGGTGGATGCGTGGCCGGGAAACGCAGCCTAAGGCAGAGCCTGCGCCGGTCAAAATGCCTGAGAACACCCAGGCGGTGGAAGCCACCTGGAACGACGTACAGCTCGAAGATTCGCTGGGGATGGAAGTGGGGTACCGCCTGATCCCGATGGTGGATTTCCAGCAGGATGGTGAGCTGCTTGGCCGTATCCGCAGCATTCGTAAAAAATTCGCCCAGGATATGGGCTTCCTGCCGCCGGTGGTCCACATCCGGGACAATATGGATCTCCCGCCCGCGCGCTACCGCATCCTGATGAAAGGGGTGGAAATCGGCAGCGGTGATGCGTACCCCGGCCGCTGGCTGGCGATTAACCCGGGCACCGCCGCAGGCACGCTGCCGGGTGAGCAGACGACCGACCCGGCCTTTGGTCTGGCGGCAATCTGGATTGAGAGCGCCCTGAAAGAGCAGGCCCAGATTCAGGGTTACACGGTCGTTGAGGCCAGTACCGTGGTGGCAACGCACCTCAACCACCTGATTGGCCAGTTCTCCGCGGAACTGTTTGGACGTCAGGAGGCGCAGCAGCTGCTCGACCGCGTAACGCAGGAGATGCCGAAGCTGACCGAAGATTTGGTGCCGGGCGTACTGACCTTAACCACCCTGCACAAAGTGCTGCAAAATCTGCTCGATGAGAAGGTGCCCATTCGCGATATGCGTACCATCCTTGAGACGCTGGCCGAACATGCGCCGCTGCAAAGCGATCCGCACGAACTGACGGCGGTGGTGCGCGTGGCGCTTGGACGCGCCATTACCCAGCAATGGTTCCCGGGAACCGGCGAAGTGCAGGTCATTGGCCTGGACACGCCGCTGGAACGTCTGCTGCTTCAGGCGTTGCAGGGCGGTGGCGGGCTGGAGCCGGGTCTGGCGGACAGATTACTGGCGCAAACCCAGGAGGCGCTGGCGCGTCAGGAGATGCTGGGCGCGCCGCCGGTGCTGCTGGTGAATCACGCGCTGCGTCCGTTGCTGTCGCGCTTCCTGCGCCGGAGCCTGAACCAGCTGGTAGTGCTGTCGAATATGGAGCTGTCCGATAACCGCAATATTCGCATGACGGCGACCATAGGAGGGAAATAATGCGTAAGTGGCTGTGGATCTTACTTTTCCCGTTGGCGGCGCAGGCCGCAGGCGAGGGGGCATGGCAGGCCAGCAGTATCGGCTTGACGCTCAACCATCGGGGTGAGTCGATCTCCTCCCGTCCGCTGTCCGCCTCTGAGCCCGTGTCCGGGCAGATGACGCTGGTGGCCTGGAATTACACCCTGACGGGACCCACACCGGCCGGGTTGCGGGTGCGGCTGTGCTCGCTGACCCGCTGCGCGGAAATCGAGGGTCAACGTGGCACTACCCAGGCCTTCAACGGGGTGTCTGCTCAGGAGCCTTTACGCTTTATCTGGGAAGTGCCAGGCGGTGGACGTCTGATCCCGGCGCTGAAGGTTCAGCGCAACGAGGTGCTCGTCAACTACCGCTAACTGCCCGCCTTTTCGCCAGTCTCCAGGCATTTCTGAAGGCTGGCTCGCAAAAATGACCTTCCCTTTTGATACAAAAGAAACGCTGTTTTATAAATCAGTGACACGCGTATTGACACTCTTTGCGTTTTTGCCATTCACCACTTTGTGATGGCAGAAACAGAAAGGTATCAACAGGTCGATACTTTTACTGTAGCCGTGTAAAAACTCCCGGACGAGGTTGCTTACAGGGAGTCTCCCAAAACTGATTAGGGTTGACGGCAATGAAAACACGTAAAATTGGACTCGCAAATTATTTTGCTTACGGGTCAGGGGACTTCCTCGGGGCGGGGACTACCGCCCTGACGGCCGCCTGGCTTTTGTATTTTTATACCACCTTCTGTGGACTCACACCGATTGAAGCAACCTTTATCTTCGCTGCCGCAAGGGTGCTGGATGCGGTTGTCAGCCCGTTAATGGGCTTTTTAACCGATAACTTTGGCACCACCTGGCTGGGCAAGCGTTTTGGCCGTCGTAAGTTCTTCATCCTGCTCGGTATTCCCTGCGTTTTCAGCTACTCGCTGATGTGGGTAGGGGACATGAGTTTCTGGTACTACCTGCTGACCTATCTGATCTTTGATATCGTCTACACCATGATCCTGGTGCCGTACGAAACGCTGGTGCCGGAGATGACGGACGATTTCAAACAGAAAACCAAATTCTCCGGGGCGCGAATCTCTATGGCGCAGATGTCCGCCATTCTGGCCTCCTTCCTGCCGGGGATCCTGCTCACGCATTTCGGCAAAGACAACGCGATCTCCTTCTTCTATGCAAGCCTGGTCTTCTCCGTACTCTGCGCGCTGATGCTTACTTTCGTCTGGTTCTTCACCTGGGAGCGTCCGCGGGAAGAGTGGTCTGAAGCGGCTCTGCGTGCCGAGGAAGAGAAGAAAAAGCTGACCCTGGGCCAGAGCCTGAACCGTCTTTTTGTCGAATTAAGTTCGACGCTGCGCATCAAGATTTTCCGCCAGCATCTGGGGATGTACCTTGGCGGCTACATCGCCCAGGACGTCTTTAATGCGGTGTTCACCTATTACGTGGTATTTGTGCTGATGCAGGAGGCGTCAATGGCGTCCAACCTGCTGGGCACGATGGCCATCTTCCAGTTCCTCGCCGTGATCGGCATGATCCCGCTGTGCATTCGCTTCGGACCTGCGCCGTCTTACCGCATGGTGGTCGTGCTGTTTGGTCTGGCCTCGCTCTCTTACGCGGTGCTTTATTACGCGGGCCTGAGCGACGTTTACGCTCTGCTGCTGCTGATCTCTGCGGTTGCCGGTCTTGGCCGCGGGGGTATCAACTACGTACCGTGGAATACCTACACCTACATTGCTGACGTGGACGAAGTGATCACCGGTCAGCGTCGCGAAGGGATCTTCGCGGGCATCATGACGCTGACCCGTAAAGCGTCTCAGGCCGGTGCGGTGATGCTGGTGGGGATCGTGATGCAGATGTCGGGCTTTGTCAGCGGGCAAAAAGTGCAGCCTGCGGAAGTGAGCCACACCATTCTGATGATCCTGAGCGTTGGCACTATTCTGGTGCTGTTCTGCGGCTTCCTTGTCTCCCTGCGCTTCAAACTCAATTTGCAGACTCACAGCACCCTGCGTGAAGAGACCGCGAAAATGCGCGAGTCCGGCCATGCGATGCCAGAGGCGGTGACCCCGCAGGCCCGCGCTACCGTGGAGATGCTGGCGGGAATGCCGTATGAATCCCTGTGGGGCAACAACAACATCGGTTATCTGAATCGCAATAAGCCGGCGGCCCCTTCGCTGAAGGAACGCGCGGTACTGAATTCGACATACAACAGAGGTTAAGATGATGAAAGTTTGGCCTGTCAAACATAGCCCGTTACTGCGTCAGCCTGAGCGCTTTATCGCCAGGGATGAGCTGAAATCGCTGATTCAAAAGGTGACGCATAACCTGGTCAATATCCACGACAAAACGGGTGAGTTTTTGCTGCGGCTGGACGACGGGCGCGTGATCGACACCAAAGGCTGGGCCGGATGGGAATGGACCCACGGCGTCGGTTTATACGGTATCTGGCAGTATTACTGCCAGACCGGTGACGAAGGCATGCGCGAGATTATCGACAGCTGGTTTGCTGACCGTTTCGCTGAAGGCGCAACCACCAAAAACGTGAATACCATGTCGCCGTTCCTGACGCTGGCGTATCGCTACGAAGAGACCAAAAACCCTGCCTGGCTGCCGTGGCTGGAAAGCTGGGCGGAATGGGCGATGAATGAGATGCCGCGCACCGAACATGGCGGCATGCAGCACATCACCCTGGCGGAAGAGAACCATCAGCAGATGTGGGATGACACGCTGATGATGACGGTGCTGCCGCTGGCGAAAATCGGCAAGCTGCTGAACAAGCCGGAGTACGTCGAGGAGGCGATCTATCAGTTCCTGCTCCACGTACAGAATCTGATGGATCGGGAGACCGGGCTGTGGTTCCACGGCTGGAATTACGACGGTAATCACAACTTTGCCCGGGCCCGCTGGGCGCGCGGCAACAGCTGGCTGACCATCGTGATCCCGGATTTCCTCGAGCTGGTGGATCTGCCGGAAAACAACGCCGTTCGTCGCTATCTGGTGCAGGTACTGAACGCGCAGATCGCCGCACTGGCAAAATGTCAGGACGAGAGTGGATTGTGGCATACGCTGCTGGACGATCCTGATTCTTATCTGGAGGCGTCGGCCACGGCAGGGTTTGCTTACGGCATTCTGAAAGCCGTGCGCAAGCGTTATGTCGGCGCAGAGTACGCAGAGGTGGCGGAGAAAGCGATTCGCGGCATCGTGCAAAACATCTCGCCGGAAGGGGAGCTGCTGCAAACGTCCTTCGGGACGGGGATGGGAAGCGATCTGGCGTTTTACCGCCAGATACCGCTGACCTCGATGCCGTATGGCCAGGCAATGGCGGTTCTGTGTCTGACGGAATATTTGCGGAAATATTTCTGATAATAAAAAACCCGGCGCTCGCCGGGTTTCTTTTTTACATACGTTCTACGGTTTCGATACCCAGGGTATCCAGACCGAGCTTCAGTGTCTTCGCCGTCAGCTGCGCCAGCTTCAGGCGGCTGTGACGCACCGCTTCGCTCTCGGCAGAGAGGATAGGGCAGTGTTCGTAGAAGCCAGAGAACAGACCGGCCAGATCGTACAGGTATGCACACATAACGTGCGGCGTACCGTCACGCGCGACCACGGAGAGCGTCTCTTCGAACTGAAGCAGGCGGGCAGCCAGCTGTGCTTCACGGTCTTCGGTAAGGGTCACCGTAGCATTCGCCAGCACGCTTTCGTCGATATTGGCTTTACGGAAGACGGAGAGTACGCGGGTATAAGCGTACTGCATATATGGCGCCGTGTTGCCTTCAAACGCCAGCATGTTGTCCCAGTCGAAGATATAGTCGGTGGTACGGTTCTTGGAGAGATCCGCGTATTTCACCGCGCCGATCCCAACCGCGTTAGCCAGTTTCTCCAGCTCGTCTGCTGGCATATCCGGGTTCTTCTCGGCCACCAGGCGACGCGCGCGTTCCAGCGCTTCATCCAGCAGATCGGAAAGCTTCACGGTGCCGCCCGCACGGGTTTTGAACGGCTTACCGTCTTTACCCAGCATCATGCCGAACATGTGATGTTCCAGCGGCACGGAATCCGGCACATAACCCGCTTTACGCACGATAGTCCACGCCTGCATCAGGTGCTGGTGCTGACGGGAGTCGATGTAATACAGCACGCGATCCGCATGCAGGGTTTCGTAACGGTATTTCGCACAGGCGATGTCGGTGGTGGTGTAGAGATAGCCGCCATCCTTTTTCTGGACGATCACACCCATCGGTTCGCCTTCCTTGTTTTTATACTCATCAAGGAACACCACCGTTGCGCCTTCGCTTTCCACCGCCAGATTTTTAGCTTTCAGGTCCGCCACAATGCCTGGCAGCATCGGGTTATACAGGCTTTCACCCATCACGTCGTCACGGGTCAGGGTCACGTTCAGACGGTTATAGGTGAGCTGATTCTGGGACATGGTAATATCCACCAGCCTGCGCCACATCTCGAGGAAGTACGGGTCGCCGCCTTGAAGTTTCACCACGTAGCTGCGCGCGCGCTCGGCGAAGGCTTCATCTTCGTCATAGTGCTTTTTGGCTTCACGGTAGAAACCTTCCAGGTCTGCCAGCGCCATTTCGCCTGCGTTTTCCTGCTGCTGCTTTTCCAGATACGCGATCAGCATGCCGAACTGCGTGCCCCAGTCGCCTACGTGGTTAGCGCGGATCACCTTGTGACCAAGGAACTCCAGGGTACGCACCGCCGCGTCACCGATGATGGTGGAGCGCAGGTGACCGACGTGCATCTCTTTCGCCACGTTTGGCGCGGAGTAGTCAACCACCACGGTCTGCGCTTCTGGCTGAGCCACGCCCAGACGGTCAGACTTCAGCGCCGCGTCAACGTGGCTTGCGAGGAATGCAGGCTCAAGGAAAATGTTGATAAAGCCTGGACCGGCGATTTCGGTTTTGCTGGCGATGCCGGTGAGATCCAGATGCGTCAGTACCTGCTCAGCGAGCTGTCGCGGCGGCATGCCCAGTTTTTTAGCCACTGCCATCACGCCATTAGCCTGATAGTCGCCAAACTGTACTTTCGCTGACTGACGAACCTGTGGTTCGCAATCCGCAGGCGCACCTGCGGCAATCAGTGCCTGACTGACTTTTTCTGAGAGAAGAGCCTGAATATTCACCTGGATACCTTACGTTTTTGATGCGGGTAAAAAACACCCACGCCAGTTTAAGAATTTAGGGCGGGAGTATACTGCAAATGCCTTCGGGCGTCAGCCCTGCGGGGGGCGAAGATCGCTCAGAATCCAGGCGAAGACGGTATGCATAATCATGCAGTCGAAAAAACCGTGATTCTGCGGTTGGTCGACAGAGGGCAACAGAGTAAATTAGCGGCTTTGCGACACGAAACGAGACTGACCTATGGCGAACTGGCATACCATTGACGAACTGCATGATATTTCCGCAGATTTACCGCGCTTCACTCAGGCGTTCACAGAACTTGCCACCCGTCTCGGGCTGGATATCGCGCCGCTTGAGGCCGATCACATCTCTTTGCGCTGCCACCAGAATGCCACCGCCGAACGCTGGCGGCGTGGCTTTGAGCAGTGCGGAGAACTGCTGTCGGAGAATATCATTAACGGTCGCCCGATCTGCCTGTTCAAACTTCACGCGCCGGTAACGGTGGCGCACTGGCAATTCACCGTTGTGGAACTGCCCTGGCCAGGAGAGAAGCGTTATCCGCACGAAGGCTGGGAGCATATCGAAATTGTTCTGCCTGGGGAGCCCGAGACGCTGAACGCCCGTGCGCTGGCGCTGCTTTCCGACGAGGGGTTAAGCCAGCCGGGTATTTTCGTCAAAACCAGCTCGCCAAAAGGGGAGCGCGAACGCTTACCGAACCCTACGCTTGCCGTAACGGACGGCAACGTGACGGTGAAATTCCATCCCTGGACTATCGAGCAGATCGTCGCCAGCGAAGCGTAAGCATTGTGAGCGTCGATCCAGACATCAATCGGGCAACGTGCCACGATGGTACGTTGAGTGAAATTTAAGGAGGATGACATGGCGCTGCTGGAAATTTGTTGTTACAGCGTGGAGTGTGCCGTCACTGCGCAACGGCAGGGGGCCGATCGCATCGAGCTTTGCGCGGCACCGAAAGAAGGAGGATTAACCCCGTCCTTTGGCGTGCTGAAATCAGCCCGTCAGGCCATCACTATTCCGGTGCACCCGATTATTCGCCCGCGCGGCGGTGATTTTTGTTATACGGCGGGTGAGTTCAGTGCCATGCTTGAGGATATCGCCCTCGTCCGTGATTCCGGTTTTCCGGGGCTGGTGATCGGTGTGCTGGACGAAGACGGCAACATCGATCTTCCGCGTATGCGTCAGGTCATGCGCGCCGCCCGGGGGATGGCGGTCACTTTTCATCGTGCGTTCGATATGTGTAAGGATCCGATACAAGCCTTTGATATGCTGGCAGAACTGGGCGTGGCGCGCGTTCTGACGTCGGGCCAGCAGTCCTCGGCTGAAAAAGGACTGAAATTAATTACGGAACTAAAAGCACATTCCGGTGTTCCAATAATCATGGCGGGCGCAGGAGTACGCGCCAGCAATCTGGAACTGTTTTTAAACGCAGGGGTGGAAGAGCTGCACAGCTCGGCGGGTAAATGGATACCTTCACCCATGCGTTATCGCAATACAGGGTTGTCAATGTCGACGGATGCTGAAGCGGATGAGTACTCACGCTACGGTGTGGATGGAGAGTCGGTTGCGGTAATGAAATCGTTGATTGAACGTCATCACGTGTAGCAACGTACCGATTTTTACCGCGCATCATGTCGCCCAATATGATGCTTGCTTGTACCAGGCCCCTGCAAATTACACAGGGGCCTTTTTTTCTTTTTTGCCCGGTGGCGCTGCGCTTACCGGGCCTACGAAATCACGCGTAGGCCGGGTAAGGCGCAGCCGCCACCCGGCTAAAGGCTACGGCTTGGTCGCAATCAATACCGCACGCATCGGGGCCGGATAGCCTTCTATGGTTTTACTGTGATCGTCCGGGTCGAGGAATTGCTCCAGCGATTCGGTGATCATCCAGTCGGTGCGGCGCTGTTCCTCAACCGACGTCACGCACACATCGGCGATGCGTACATCGACAAATCCACATTTCTCCAGCCAGTTCTTCAGCGCCAGCGCGGAAGGGATGAAGTAAACGTTGCGCATCTGCGCATAGCGATCGCCCGGCACCAGAACGGCATGTTCATCGCCTTCGATGACCAGCGTTTCCAGCACCAGTTCGCCGCCGCTGACCAGCTGATCTTTCAACTGCCAGAGATGCTCCAGCGGGGAACGACGGTGGTACAGCACGCCCATCGAGAAAACGGTATCAAACGCTTTCAGGGCAGGGAGTTGCTCGATACCCAGCGGCAGCAGGTGCGCACGCTGGTCGTTACCCAGCAGCTTACGCACCGCTTCAAACTGGCACAGGAACAGCTGCATCGGATCGATACCGACGGCCAGATGCGCGCCTGCGCCGATCATGCGCCACATGTGATAGCCGCTACCGCAGCCCACGTCCAGAATGGTGCGCCCGGTCAGGTCGGATAAATGCGGCAGAACGCGATCCCACTTCCAGTCAGAGCGCCACTCGGTGTTGATATTTACACCGTACAGCGAGAACGGCCCTTTGCGCCACGGCATCAGGTTACGCATCAGCGTTTCGATGCGGTTGATCTGCCCGGCCGGGAGCGGCTCTTCGCTCTCCGCCGTCACGCTGTGCAGCAAATCCAGACGATGAGGCGTCAGTTCAGGCAGAAACTCCACGGCGTTGGACCACTGCTTCAACAGACCATGCTGCTGATCGCGCTGCCAGGTGGCAATTTGAGCAGGCAGGGTTTCCAGCCAGTGGGAAAGGTGGTTTTTGGCAATCAGCTGATAGAAATTACCGAACTCGATCATGCTGCGTCTCCGGCTTTAAGCGCCACCAGAGAACCAAAGTTAAAGCACTGGAACCACAGTTCGCTGTGTTCAAATCCGGCTTTGCGCAGGCGCGCTTTGTGGGTTTCTACGGAATCCGTCAGCATGACGTTTTCAAGCATGCTGCGCTTCTGGCTGATCTCCAGCTCGCTGTAGCCATTTGCACGCTTGAAATCATGGTGCATGTTGAACAGCAGTTCGCCCACGCTGGCGTCTTCAAAGCTGAATTTCTCAGACAACACCAGCGCGCCGCCCGGGTTCAGGCCCTGATAAATTTTATCCAGCAACCGCTGACGATCGTCCGGCACCAGGAACTGAAGGGTAAAGTTCAGTACCACCATCGAGGCGTTCTGGATGTCGATATCGCGGATATCGCCTTCTACCACCTCCACAGGCGTAGGGGCTTTATACGCGTCAATGTGGCGACGGCAGCGTTCGACCATGGCCGGTGAGTTATCGACAGCCACAATCTTGCAGCCTTCGTGATGAACGTTACGACGAATGGACAGCGTTGCCGCTCCCAGCGAACAGCCCAGGTCATAGACCTGAGTGCCGGGTTGAACAAAACGCTCCGCCAGCATGCCGATCATGGAGATAATATTGGAATAACCGGGAACAGAGCGCTGGATCATATCCGGGAAGACTTCGGCTACCCGTTCATCAAAGGTCCAGTCGCCCAGGCTGGCGATAGGCGCGGAAAAAAGCGTGTCGCGATCTGACATAACGTAAAAATCCGGGAAAAATAAAGGGGCATATTGTGCGCTAATGGAAGGAGAAAACCAACTCCCACGGCATATACCAAAGGTTAGCCAGCACCATCAGCAAAAGCGAGCACCAGGTCGCGCTCATGCCAGAACGACGCCAGCGGATCAGGCGGTGGTGAAAACCATAATAATGCATCAAACGCCCTGCTATCAGCAGCAGCCCACAGACGTGCACCATCCAGGTTTCTGCGCCATCCATCTCCATTAACAGCAGTAAAATTAACGCGACGGGAATGTACTCGACCGCGTTGCCGTGGATGCGGATTGCGCTTTGTAGCTCAGAAAAGCCCCCGTCACCGTACGAGACGCGGTACTGCATTCTCAGGCGCACAACATCAAATGAAAACTTAATCAGCAGTAATGCACCTAACACCGCATACAGCGCGCTGACCATACTAACTCCCTGTTTTTGGCAGATGGCACGTCTCTATGATAGGGGGTGATTTCAGAAAAGAGAAGATTGTTGTGGGATGGACGGCGCGGGGCCAACCGACGGAACCGCCTGCTGCAAGGCCTGCCAGAGAGCATCGACCAGTTCAGGCGCCTGTGCGATATCCGGCGTATGTAAAAAAAGGTACGGCGTGGTGGTGTGCTCCCATTTCGCCAGCGTTTGCAGCCAGACGGCGAACATCTCCTCATTTTGCTGCATGTTATCGCTGCCGATAAACCGGACCATCGGGTTCTGTGCCGTTACGATCGCGTGGACGGGCACTTTCGGTTTTTTGCGCTGGGCATCAACAACGGCTTCGCTGTGCGGGATTGCGCTATGTACGGGGCGGCTGTCGAGGATCACGCGGTTGACCGATCGTTCATGCAGGCCGCGATTGAGCGCTTTCTCCGCGTCGCCCTTGGCAAAGAATTCCGGATGCCTTACTTCTACGCCGTAGGTGAAGCCATGCGGCAGGGCGTCGAGAAACTGCCAGAGGGCAGGCAGGTCGCGCGGGCCAAACGTGGCGGGAAGCTGGAGCCAGTACTGGCCAATACGGTTGGCCAGAGGCGACATCCGGGTGAAAAACTCGTGGGTTAAATCATCGCAGTTGCGCAGCGCGGCGTTGTGGGAGATGGTCGCCGGGAATTTAAAGCAAAAGCGGAAGTCGTCGCTGGTTTGCTCGCGCCAGCGTTCGACGATCTCCGCGCGGGGCAGAGCGTACAGCGTGGTATTGCCCTCAACGCAGTTAAAGTGTCGGGCATACTCTTCAAGGCTGGTAATACCCAGGCGCACCCATTTCGGGTGCGACCACTGGGGCAGGCCCACGTACATCATAGCGCGCTGAGGATCTCATCCGTGCTGCGCACGCGACCGATACGCGGGAAGATATGGGTCATGCTGCCCTGGTGCTGATCCGCAGAGGCTGCGCTGCACGCATCTTCCGCGATCACCAGGTTAAAGCCCAGCTCCCAGGCGTTACGGGCGGTGGATTCCACACCGATGTTGGTGGAGATCCCGCACAGAATAATCGTGTCGATCCCGCGACGGCGCAGCTGGAGCTCCAGGTCGGTGCCGTAGAATGCGCCCCACTGGCGTTTGGTGACTTCTATATCGCTGTCGCGTTTACCGAGCGAGACAGGATATGTCCACCAGTTGTCCGGCAGCGCCTGCGCCGGGGCCTTGGCATCAACCGGCTGTTTTAACGCTTCGGCGAAATCAGCGGACCAGCCGACGCGCACCATAACAACAGGCGAGCCGCTGGCGCGGCATTTTTCTGCCAGGCGCGCAGCGCGGCTGACCACATCGTCAGCGGTGTGCGGACCACCGGCAAAAGGCAGAATGCCTTCCTGTAAATCAATGACCACAAGGGCTGTTTTGGTGGCATCAAGTGTAAACATCGTCACTCCCGTCAAATGATTGCTTTCCTACACCTTACGACGTGATGGCCTGTTATCGGTCGGATAATTTTGTTAATTTTTGTGAGAATAGGCAATAAGAGTTCAGCAAACGCGCGTCAGGCCGTGCTTCGCTCTTATCGTGCGGCAGAATTTCCAGTATAATAGCCGCCTTTTTTCATCCAGTTGTGACATACAGAAAGCTGCGACATCGTAGCCTGCGAGACAGGCGACAATCAGCCTGCGGCTAATTAAGGGATATCTCATGCGTACAGAATATTGCGGGCAGCTGCGTCAGTCCCACGTCGGGCAGCAGGTCACCCTGTGTGGTTGGGTCAATCGTCGTCGCGATCTTGGTAGCCTTATCTTTATTGATATGCGTGACCGCGAAGGTATCGTTCAGGTGTTCTTCGATCCGGATCGCGCTGATGCGTTGAAGCTGGCTTCTGAGCTGCGCAATGAGTTCTGCATTCAGGTGACGGGCACCGTGCGTGCGCGTGACGAGAAAAACGTCAACGCCGACATGGCGACCGGCGCTATCGAAGTGCTGGCGTCCGATCTGACGATCATCAACCGCGCGGAAGCGTTGCCGCTGGACTCCAACCACGTCAACACCGAAGAAGCGCGTCTGAAATACCGCTACCTGGATCTGCGTCGTCCGGAAATGGCTCAGCGCCTGAAAACCCGTGCGAAAATCACCAGCCTGGTGCGCCGTTTTATGGATGACCACGGTTTCCTTGATATCGAAACCCCGATGCTGACCAAAGCCACGCCGGAAGGCGCGCGCGACTACCTGGTGCCATCCCGCGTCCATAAAGGCAAATTCTACGCGCTGCCGCAGTCACCACAGCTTTTCAAACAGCTGCTGATGATGTCCGGCTTCGATCGCTACTATCAGATCGTGAAATGCTTCCGCGACGAAGACCTGCGCGCTGACCGTCAGCCAGAATTTACCCAGATCGATGTGGAAACCTCCTTCATGACCGCTGAGCAGGTGCGTGAGGTGATGGAAGCCCTGGTGCGTAGCCTGTGGAACGACGTGAAAGGCGTTGAGCTGGGCGATTTCCCTGTCATGACCTTCGCGGAAGCCGAGCGTCGCTACGGTTCTGACAAACCAGACCTGCGTAACCCGATGGAGCTGGTGGACGTGGCAGACCTGGTGAAAGCCGTTGAGTTCGCGGTCTTTGCTGGCCCGGCTAACGATCCGAAAGGCCGCGTGGCTGCCCTGCGCGTTCCGGGCGGTGCTGCCCTGAGCCGTAAGCAGATTGACGACTACGGCAACTTCATCAAGATCTACGGCGCGAAAGGTCTGGCCTATATTAAAGTAACCGAGCGTGCAAAAGGTCTGGAAGGCATCACCAGCCCGGTGGCGAAGTTCCTGAATGCGGACATCGTGGAAGCGATCCTTGAGCGCACCGGCGCGCAGGACGGCGACATGATCTTCTTCGGCGCAGACAACAAGAAAGTGGTTGCGGATGCGATGGGCGCGCTGCGTCTGAAGCTTGGCAAAGACCTGAACCTGACCGACGAAAGCAAATGGGCGCCGCTGTGGGTGATCGACTTCCCGATGTTTGAAGATGACGGTGAAGGCGGCCTGACCGCGATGCACCACCCGTTCACCTCGCCAAAAGAGATGACGGCGGCAGAGCTGAAAGCGGCGCCGGAAGACGCGGTGGCAAACGCCTACGATATGGTCATCAACGGCTACGAAGTGGGCGGCGGTTCCGTGCGTATTCACAGCGGTGAAATGCAGCAGACCGTGTTCGGCATTCTGGGCATTAACGAGCAGGAGCAGCGCGAGAAGTTTGGCTTCCTGCTGGACGCCCTGAAGTACGGTACCCCTCCGCACGCTGGTCTGGCCTTCGGTCTTGACCGTCTGACCATGCTGCTGACCGGCACCGACAACATCCGTGATGTGATCGCCTTCCCGAAAACCACCGCAGCGGCGTGTCTGATGACTGAAGCGCCAAGCTTTGCCAACCCGGCCGCGCTGGCTGAGCTGGGCATTGAGGTGGTGAAGAAGGAAGAGAAAAACTGATATGGCATATAAGCGTCCCGTTTCGGTTCTGGTGGTCATTTATGCAGAAGACACGAAGCGGGTGCTGATGTTGCAGCGGCGCGACGATCCGGATTTCTGGCAGTCGGTTACCGGCAGCCTGGAAGAGGGGGAGACCGCGCCGCAGGCCGCCGCGCGTGAAGTAAAGGAAGAGGTCGCCATTGATGTTGCTCGCGAGCAACTGACCCTGAAGGACTGTCAGCGCACGGTGGAGTTTGAAATTTTTAGCCATTTACGTCATCGCTATGCACCGGGCATTGAGCGCAATACGGAATCGTGGTTCTGCCTTGCGCTTCCCCATGAGCGGGAGATCGTGTTCACGGAACACCTGACCTACCGCTGGGTGAATGCGGCGGATGCCGCCGCACTGACCAAGTCGTGGAGCAACCGGCAGGCGATTGAAGAATTTGTAATTAACGCTGCCTGAGAAGGCGCGATTTTTGGAGAACTTTTTATGGCAGGTCATAGTAAGTGGGCCAACACCAAACACCGCAAAGCGGCACAGGATGCCAAACGCGGTAAAATCTTTACCAAAATCATTCGTGAGCTGGTGACAGCGGCGCGTCTGGGCGGCGGCGATCCGGCCTCTAACCCACGTCTGCGCGCAGCGGTGGATAAAGCCCTGTCCAACAACATGACGCGTGACACCCTGAACCGTGCCATCGCACGTGGCGTGGGCGGTGATGAAGACGCGAACATGGAAACCATCATTTATGAAGGTTACGGTCCTGGCGGTACGGCGGTGATGGTTGAGTGTCTGTCCGACAACCGTAACCGTACCGTTGCGGAAGTGCGCCACGCGTTCACCAAAACCGGCGGCAACCTGGGCACTGACGGTTCCGTAGCGTACCTGTTCAGCAAAAAAGGCGTCATCTCCTTCGAGAAAGGCGACGAAGATGCGATCATGGAAGCGGCGCTGGAAGCCGGTGCGGAAGACGTGGTGACCTATGACGACGGTGCTATTGATGTTTACACCGCATGGGAAGAGATGGGTGCCGTGCGCGATGCGCTGGAAGCGGCTGGCCTGAAGGCGGATAACGCTGAAGTCTCCATGATCCCGTCTACCAAAGCGGACATGGATGCGGAAACCGCACCGAAACTGCTGCGTCTGATCGACATGCTCGAAGACTGCGACGACGTGCAGGAAGTGTATCACAACGGTGAAATCTCTGATGAGGTTGCAGCGACTCTCTGATGAGAGCCTGTAAACCGTTTACGGGAGACGCGTGATGTCGATTATTCTCGGGATTGACCCCGGCTCACGCGTCACCGGCTATGGCGTTATCCGTCAGGTGGGACGCCAGCTAACCTACCTCGGCAGCGGCTGTATTCGCACCAAAGTGGACGATCTGCCATCGCGCCTGAAGCTCATCTATGCGGGCGTGTCGGAGATCATCACCCAGTTTCAGCCGGACTATTTCGCCATCGAGCAGGTCTTTATGGCGAAGAACGCTGACTCGGCGTTAAAGCTCGGTCAGGCGCGCGGCGTGGCGATTGTTGCCGCCGTGAACCAGGATCTGCCGGTGTTTGAGTACGCGGCCCGTCAGGTTAAGCAGACGGTGGTGGGCAT
Organism: Enterobacter cloacae complex sp. P18RS; assembly: GCF_014982105.1. NCBI lineage: Bacteria > Pseudomonadati > Pseudomonadota > Gammaproteobacteria > Enterobacterales > Enterobacteriaceae > Enterobacter > Enterobacter cloacae complex sp. P18RS. Next base: position 45,555 of record NZ_JADCKV010000010.1, read on the forward strand.
TGGTAGCGCGGAGAAAAGCCAGGTGCAGCACATGGTGCGTACCCTGCTGAAGCTCCCTGCGAACCCGCAGGCTGACGCCGCCGATGCGCTGGCCATTGCGATTACCCACTGTCACGTCAGCCAGAATGCGATGCAAATGAGCGAGTCGCGGCTCAATCTGGCGCGAGGCAGGTTACGATAATGACAAATCAGGCTGGATGTTTATCCAGCCTTTTTTTATTATGTCGGCAGATAATTTCTTCCAGAACGCAGGAGCGTCACGTGATAGGCAGACTCAGAGGCATCATCATTGAAAAACAACCCCCGTTAGTGCTGCTGGAAGTGGGTGGCGTGGGCTATGAAGTCCATATGCCGATGACCTGCTTCTACGAGCTGCCGGAGGCGGGCAAAGAGGCGGTTGTCTTTACCCAGTTTGTGGTGCGTGAAGACGCTCAGCTGCTGTACGGCTTCAATAACAAACAGGAACGCACCCTGTTCCGCGAATTGATTAAAACCAACGGCGTCGGGCCGAAGCTGGCCCTGGCGATTCTGTCCGGTATGTCAGCGCCACAGTTTGTGAACGCCGTTGAGCGTGAAGATCCAGCTGCGTTAATTAAACTTCCGGGCATCGGGAAGAAAACCGCCGAGCGCCTGATTGTCGAGATGAAGGACCGCTTCAAAGGTCTGCATGGCGATCTGTTCACGCCGGCAGCCGATCTGGTGCTGACTTCCCCGGGCGCGCCTGCATCGGATGATGATGCCGAGCAGGAAGCGGTTGCCGCGCTGGTGGCGCTGGGCTATAAACCTCAGGAGGCCAGCCGGATGGTGAGCAAAATTGCTAAACCGGATGCCAGCAGTGAAACTCTGATTCGTGAAGCGCTGCGCGCTGCATTGTGAGGTAAAGGATGATTGAAGCAGACCGCCTGGTATCGGCAGGCACTATTCAGCCAGATGACGTGGTGGATCGCGCGATCCGTCCCAAACTGCTGGATGAGTACATCGGCCAGCCGCAGGTTCGTTCTCAGATGGAGATTTTCATCCAGGCGGCAAAGCTGCGCGGCGATGCGCTCGATCACCTGCTGATTTTTGGTCCGCCGGGGTTAGGTAAAACCACCCTGGCGAATATCGTCGCCAATGAAATGGGCGTTAACCTGCGTACCACCTCCGGCCCGGTACTGGAGAAAGCAGGGGACCTGGCGGCGATGCTGACCAACCTCGAACCGCATGACGTGCTGTTTATCGATGAGATCCACCGCCTGTCGCCGGTGGTGGAGGAAGTGCTCTATCCGGCAATGGAGGATTACCAGCTGGATATCATGATCGGTGAAGGCCCGGCCGCGCGCTCGATCAAAATCGATCTGCCACCGTTTACCCTGATTGGCGCCACGACGCGCGCCGGCTCGCTGACCTCACCGCTACGCGACCGTTTTGGTATCGTGCAGCGTCTTGAGTTTTATCAGGTGCCCGACCTTCAGCATATTGTAGGGCGCAGCGCGCGCTACATGGGGCTGGATATGAGCGAAGAGGGGGCGTTTGAAGTGGCGAAGCGCTCCCGCGGTACGCCGCGTATTGCCAACCGCCTGCTGCGCCGGGTGCGTGACTTTGCCGAGGTGAAGCACGACGGCACCATATCGGCCAAGATCGCCGCCCAGGCGCTGGATATGCTGAATGTCGATGCCGAAGGCTTTGACTATATGGACCGTAAGCTGCTGCTGGCGGTGCTGGATAAGTTCTTTGGCGGGCCGGTAGGGCTGGATAACCTGGCGGCGGCAATTGGCGAAGAGCGTGAGACTATCGAGGACGTGCTGGAGCCGTATCTGATCCAGCAGGGCTTCTTGCAGCGTACCCCGCGTGGTCGTATGGCAACGGTGCGGGCGTGGAATCATTTCGGCATTACGCCGCCCGCGCTGCCGTAAGCAGCGATAAATTGTAGCCCCGGTAAGCGAAGCGCCACCGGGGACATGCTGACTACTGCGCGGTCTTTTTCATCATACTGAAAATAAACAACACCGCCGCGCACAGTACCACCGACGGCCCCGCTGGCGTGTCATAAAACGCCGAGAAGGTTAACCCGCCCGTCACCGCAATCATTCCGATAATCACCGCGATACCGGCCATTTGCTCCGGCGTACGCGCAAAACGGCGCGCAGTGGCGGCAGGAATTATCAGCAGCGACGTGATGATCAGCGCGCCAACAAATTTCATCGCCACGCCGATGGTTAACGCCGTCACCAGCATCAACAGCAGCTTCACGTGCTGAAGCTTCACGCCATCGACAAAGGCCAGATCCGGACTGACGGTCATAGCCAGTAAATTCCGCCACTGCCACAGCAGGATCCCGAGCACCACCGCCACGCCAATGGCAATGGAAATGAGATCTTCGGGCGTGACGGCCAGCAGATCGCCAAACAGGTAGGCCATCAGATCTACGCGGATGTTTGACATCAGGCTCACTACCACCAGACCCAGCGACAGGGCGCTGTGCGCCATAATGCCGAGCAGGGTATCAATTGCCAGGTGAGGGCGTTTTTCCAGCCAGACCAGACCGGCAGCCAGCAGCAGCGTGACGACAATCACCGCATAAAACGGGTTCACGTCCAGTAACAAACCAAACGCCACACCCAGCAATGAAGCATGGGCCAGCGTATCGCCGAAATAGGACATTCTGCGCCAGACGACAAACGAGCCGAGTGGACCCGCGGCGCAGGCAAGCATAATCCCGGCCAGCCAGCCGGGCAGTAACAGTTCAATCATGAGTGTCCATTTCCCCGACGCAGGACGATTCGTCCCTGTAAATCATGGCGGTGATTGTGATTATGACGATAGATGCCCAGCTGCTCGGCGCCACGATGGCCAAACATAGAGATAAATTCCGGATGCATTGACACCACTTCTGGCGTGCCGGAACAACAAATGTGATGGTTCAGGCACAGCACTTCGTCGGTTTTGGCCATCACCAGGTGCAGATCATGGGACACCATCAGCACCGCGCAGTTTAGCTCCCGACGGAGCTGGTCAATCAGATCGTACAGCGCAACCTGACCGTTGACGTCAACACCCTGCGTCGGCTCGTCCAGGACCAGCAGCTGAGGGCTGCTGAGCAGGGCGCGGGCAAGTAATACGCGCTGGGTTTCACCGCCCGACAGCTTTTGCAAGGGCGCCTCAACAAGATGTCCCGCCTGAACGCGTTTCAGCGCCGGGAGGATATCCGCTTTACGCGTACCGGGACGGAGGCGCAGGAAGCGGCTCACCGTCAGGGGCAGGGTGGCATCGAGGTGTAATTTTTGCGGCACATAGCCGATACGCAACTTGTCTTGGCGGACGATAACACCTGCGTCAGGGGCTACCAGGCCTAATACGACGCGTACCAGCGTCGACTTGCCTGCACCGTTAGGGCCGAGCAGCGTGAGTATTTTGCCGGGCTTCAGATTCAGCGACACGTCAGAAAGGACGCGGCGCTGGCCGAATGAGACCGAAACATTTTCAAGAGAAACTAAAGTCGTCATGTCAATTTAAGCTTGCAGAAGTCATCGAATGTTATAATATCACATTCCACGCATTCATTACGATGATTAGTCGCATTATGTTACAGAAAAATACGCTTCTTTTCGCAGCTTTATCCGCTGCTCTTTGGGGTACAACAGCACAAGATGTTAACGCCGCCGTTGTCGCTTCGCTTAAACCGCTTGGATTTATCGCCTCTGCCATCGCGGATGGGGTCACTGAGACCCAGGTTCTGCTGCCTGATGGTGCTTCCGAGCATGATTATTCCCTGCGTCCATCTGATGTAAAACGCTTACAGAACGCGGACTTAGTCGTCTGGATTGGTCCTGAGATGGAAGCGTTCATGCAGAAGTCAGCCAGTCAGCTTGCCGCTGAGAAACAGGTGACGATTGCCGGGCTGTCCGGCGTGAAACCGTTACTCATGAAAGGAGCTGAGGACGAGGGTGACGAACACGACCACGACCATGCTCACGGTGAAAAAGGTGACGACCATCACCATCACGGCGAATACAACATGCATCTCTGGCTCTCCCCAGAGATAGCGCGGCTTACAGCGGTTGCAATCCACGACAAATTAGTGGAACTTATGCCGCAAAGTCGAATCAAACTCGACGCCAACCTGAAGGATTTTGAGGCTCAATTAGCTGCAACCGACAAACAGGTGGGTAACGAGCTCGCACCGCTTAAAGGAAAAGGGTACTTCGTTTTTCATGATGCCTACGGGTATTACGAGAAACATTACGGTCTGACCCCGCTGGGGCATTTTACCGTCAACCCTGAAATTCAGCCTGGTGCGCAGCGTTTACATGAAATCAGAACACAGTTGGTTGAGCAAAAAGCGACATGCGTTTTTGCTGAGCCACAGTTCAGGCCAGCGGTCGTAGAAGCCGTGGCCAGGGGAACATCCGTGCGCATGGGAACCCTTGACCCGCTAGGTACGAACATCCAGTTGAGCAAAGCGAGCTATTCGCAGTTCCTCAGCCAACTGGCGAATCAGTATGCGAGCTGCCTGAAAGGAGATTAACGAGGAAGTGAATACGTGCAACAGATAGCCCGCTCTGTCGCCCTGGCATTTAACAATCTGCCTCGACCCCACCGCGTTATGCTGGGGTCGCTTACAGTTCTCACATTAGCGGTCGCCGTCTGGCGGCCCTATGTTTACCACCCGAGTTCCGCCCCAATCATTAAAACCATCGAACTGGAGAAGAGCGAGATCCGCTCTCTGCTGCCTGAGGCCAGCGAGCCTATCGATCAGGCCGCTCAGGAAGATGAAGCGATTCCCCAGGATGAGCTGGATGACAAGATCCAGAATGAAGCCGGCATTCATGAATATGTTGTTTCTACTGGCGATACGCTGAGCAGCGTCCTGAACCAGTACGGTATCGACATGGGCAACATCAGCCAGCTCGCCGCATCCGATAAAGAGCTGCGTAACCTGAAAATTGGTCAGCAGCTTTCCTGGACCCTAACGCCCGACGGCGATCTGCAACGTCTGACCTGGGAGATGTCCCGTCGCGAAACCCGCACCTACGATCGCACTGCAAACGGTTTCAAAATGACCAGCGAATTGCAGCAGGGCGACTGGGTTAACAGCGTCATGAAAGGGACCGTCGGCGGCAGCTTTGTTTCCAGCGCACGCGATGCCGGCCTGACCAGCGCTGAAATCAGCTCGGTGATCAAAGCCATGCAGTGGCAGATGGATTTCCGCAAACTGAAAAAAGGCGATCAGTTCTCTGTCCTGATGTCCCGCGAAATGCTGGACGGTAAGCGCGAGCAGAGCCAGCTGGTGGGCGTTCGTCTGCGTTCAGACGGCAAAGACTACTACGCTATTCGCGCGGAAGACGGTAAGTTCTATGACCGCAGCGGTACGGGTCTGGCAAAAGGCTTCCTGCGTTTCCCAACGGCGAAACAGTTCCGCGTCTCCTCCAACTTTAACCCGCGTCGTCTGAACCCGGTAACTGGCCGCGTAGCGCCGCACCGTGGCGTTGACTTCGCCATGCCGCAGGGCACGCCAGTGCTGGCGGTAGGGGATGGTGAAGTGGTCATGGCGAAACGCAGCGGTGCTGCTGGCTACTACGTTGCTATTCGTCACGGTCGTACGTACACCACCCGCTACATGCACCTGCGTAAACTGCTGGTCAAACCGGGCCAGAAAGTGAAACGTGGCGATCGCATCGCGCTGTCCGGTAACACCGGCCGGTCGACGGGGCCGCACCTGCACTACGAAGTGTGGATCAACCAGCAGGCGGTTAACCCGCTGACGGCGAAACTGCCGCGCACCGAAGGGCTGACCGGCAAAGATCGCAAAGATTACCTGGCGCAGGTGAAAGAGGTGATGCCGCAGCTGCGCTTCGACTAAGCTCTCCTGATTTAAAAAGCCGGCGTCAGTATGCGCCGGCTTTTTCTTTTGTGCGCGGGCGGCAGCCTCGCTACACTATCCGAATATATTTTTGCGTCACCAGACCCTGGAACCCGCATGGAAACCAAAAAAAACAATATTGAGTACATTCCCGAGTTTGAAAAATCTTTTCGCCACCCGCGTAACTGGGGCGCCTGGCTTGGCGTATACGCGTTTGCTGGCATGGCGTTGCTACCTGCTTCCCTCCGCGATCCGGTGCTCGGCAAAGTGGGGCGCCTGGCAGGGCGCTTAGGTAAAAGCGCACGCCGCCGCGCGCAAATAAATCTGTTGTACTGTTTTCCGGATAAAAGCGACGCCGAACGCGAAGCAATCATTGATGACATGTATACCACCGCGCCACAGGCCATGGCGATGATGGCGGAACTGGCGCTGAAAGGGCCGGAGAAGATCGTCGAACGCGTTGACTGGAAAGGGCTGGAGATCATCGACGAGATGCGTCGCAATGATGAAAAGGTGATTTTCCTGGTGCCGCACGGCTGGGGGGTAGACATTCCGGCGATGTTAATGGCGTCGCAGGGCCAGAAAATGGCGGCGATGTTCCATAATCAGGGAAACAAAATCTACGACTTCGTCTGGAATACCGTGCGCCGTCGCTTTGGCGGGCGTTTGCACGCCCGAAACGATGGCATTAAGCCTTTCATTCAGTCGGTACGTCAGGGTTACTGGGGCTACTATCTGCCCGATCAGGACCACGGCCCGGAACACAGCGAGTTTGTCGATTTCTTCGCAACCTATAAAGCCACGCTACCCGCGATTGGTCGCCTGATGAAAGTCTGCCGCGCCCGCGTGATCCCACTGTTCCCGGTTTATGACGGTAAAACGCATCGCCTGAGCATTGAGGTACGTCCGCCGATGGACGATCTGCTGACCGCAGACGATCACACCATCGCACGTCGCATGAATGAAGAGGTGGAGGTGCTGGTGGGGCCGCATAAGGAGCAATATACGTGGATCCTGAAGCTGCTCAAAACGCGTAAACCTGGCGAAACAGAGCCGTACAAGCGTAAAGAGCTTTTCCCGAAGAAATAGGAAACCTTCACCCCTCTCCCCTTAGGGGAGAGGGGATTGGAGCTTACTCTACGGTCAGTACGCGGGTGGTATTGGTTGAGCCGATGGTGCTCATCACGTCACCCTGCGTCACGATAACGATATCACCGGATACCAGATAACCTTTGTCGCGCAGCAGGTTCACGGCATCGTGCGCGGCGGCCACGCCGTCGTTGGTGCTGTCGAAGTATACTGGCGTCACGCCGCGATACAGCGCCGTCAGGTTCAGCGTACGCTCGTGACGGGACATGGCGAAGATCGGCAGACCGGAGCTGATACGGGACGTCATTAGCGCGGTACGGCCAGATTCGGTCATGGTGATGATCGCCGTGACCCCTTTCAGGTGGTTGGCTGCGTACATCGCAGACATCGCAATCGCTTCTTCCACATTGTCGAACTGGATATCCAGGCGGTGCTTGGAGACGTTAATGCTTGGGATCTTCTCTGCACCCAGGCACACGCGCGCCATGGCGGCCACGGTTTCTGCCGGATACTGACCTGCCGCGGTTTCCGCTGACAGCATCACCGCATCGGTACCATCCAGCACGGCGTTCGCCACGTCCATGACTTCCGCACGGGTTGGCATTGGGTTGGTGATCATGGATTCCATCATCTGGGTGGCGGTGATCACCGCGCGGTTCAGCTGACGCGCGCGACGGATCAGCGCTTTCTGGATACCGACCAGTTCAGGGTCGCCAATTTCCACGCCCAGGTCACCACGGGCAACCATCACCACGTCAGACGCCAGGATCACGTCGTCCATCGCGTCCTGATCGCAGACCGCTTCAGCGCGTTCCACTTTCGCAACGATTTTCGCATCGCAGCCTGCATCGCGCGCCAGGCGGCGAGCATAGTTCAGATCTTCGCCGCAGCGCGGGAAGGAGACGGCCAGATAATCCACGCCGATCTGTGCTGCGGTCACGATATCCGCTTTGTCTTTATCGGTCAGCGCTTCGGCAGACAGGCCACCGCCGAGTTTGTTGATGCCTTTGTTGTTGGAGAGCGGGCCGCCGACGGTCACTTCGGTGAATACCTTCATACCCTGAACTTCCAGCACTTTCAGCTGTACGCGTCCGTCGTCCAGCAGCAGGATGTCGCCAGGCACAACGTCAGCAGGCAGACCTTTGTAGTCGATACCCACTTTTTCCTTATCGCCTTCGCCTTTGCTCAGGTTGGCATCCAGCAGGAATTTATCGCCGATGTTGAGGAAGACTTTGCCTTCTTTAAAGGTCGATACGCGGATTTTTGGACCTTGCAGGTCACCGAGGATAGCAACATGGCGGCCCAGTTTAGCTGCGATTTCACGCACTTTGTCGGCACGTAATTTATGGTCTTCTGGCGTACCGTGAGAGAAGTTCATGCGCACCACGTTGGCACCCGCGGCGATAATCTTTTCGAGGTTATTATCGCGGTCGGTGGCCGGGCCTAAGGTGGTGACGATCTTGGTTCTGCGAAGCCTTCTGGACATGTAATACTCCGTTGACTGAAACAACTTTGGTGTTGCGTGAACATAGAATCGGCCTTCATCTATCGCAAGGCAGTAGCGAGGGGACCGAATGCCGTAAATCGTACATCGTAGTTATTAGGGAACATCGCTCTTTATAAGCAATTCTTTATCAAAACGCGATTCTTTCAGGGCTTCCTTGACCCGCTTCAAGTTATCCCGGAATTTTGCGCCCCGGCGTAAGGTAAAACCGGTCGCCAGCACGTCGATGACCGTCAACTGCGCCAGGCGGGAGACCATCGGCATGTACATGTCGGTGTCCTCCGGTACGTCCAGGGTAATAGCGAGCGTCGCTTCCCTGGCCAGCGGCGTACCTGCCGTCGTCAGGGCGATGACCATCGCATCGTTGTCACGCGCGAGCTGCGCCAGCTCCACCTGGCTCTTGGTGCGGCCCGTATGGGAGATGAGTACCACGACATCATCTTCACTACAATTCATACAGCTCATGCGTTGCAGCACAATGTCATCGGAGTAAATCACCGGCACGTTAAAGCGAAAGAACTTATTCATGGCGTCATGCGCCACGGCGGCGGACGAGCCAAGGCCAAAGAAGGCAATCCGTTTGGCCTGCGTGAGAAGATCGACCGCGCGATTCACTGAACTCATGTCCAGAGACTGGCGAACGTGGTCGAGCGTGGCCATAGCCGATTCAAATATTTTTGCGGTGTAAGCATCAACGCTGTCGTCTTCATCTACATTGCGATTAACATACGGGGTGCCGTTTGCCAGACTTTGGGCCAGATGCAGTTTAAAATCAGGAAAACCGCGCGTGTCCAGACTACGACAGAATCGATTGACCGTCGGTTCGCTGACGCCCGATTCCTGTGCCAGAGCGGCGATGCTTGAATGAATCGCCTGAGCGGGCGCGGCGAGAATAACTTCAGCCACTTTGCGCTCGGATTTGCTAAGGTGTTCCAGTTGAAACTGGATTTTTTCCAGCATGTTCATTGTTAACAAGACGCTCATGAGGGCATAAACGATTTCATAAAGAGATGAAATCTTGATTCGATTTAGCCGATATTACCCCCGGGACTCCCGAAAGGGTAATCGTCGACAAGAAATGTTGTTGTTTTTTTTCATTACTTGATCGACGTCGGGTTTTGCTCTAACCCTGTTGCGCAAAGAATCGACGTTTGTTGCGTCATCAGACGGGCGTAATGGCCCGGGCGACGAAAAATCACCGTATCGCACGCGACGTTAAGCGCTAATGGTTTCAGGAAACGCGTAAAAGCAGTACAGTGCATTGTAATAAAATTACAACGATACCTGGCAGAGTACCAGGCGATCTAACTGAGGAGAATGACATGGCGGTAACGCAAACAGCCCAGGCATGTGACCTGGTCATTTTCGGCGCGAAAGGCGATCTTGCACGCCGAAAATTGCTGCCTTCCCTGTATCAGCTCGAAAAAGCGGGCCAGATCCATCCCGACACCCGAATCCTTGGGGTAGGGCGCGCAGACTGGGATAAGGAGGCTTATACCAAAGTCGTGCGCGAGGCGCTCGAAACGTTCATGAAAGAGAAAATCGATGAAAGCCTTTGGGATAAGCTGAGCGGGCGTCTCGATTTCTGCAACCTGGACGTCAACGATGTAGGCGCCTTTACCCGTCTGGGTGAAATGCTTGACCAGGAAAATCGTGTCACTATTAACTATTTCGCGATGCCGCCAAGCACCTTCGGCGCCATCTGCAAAGGTCTGGGCGAGGCGAAGCTGAACGCCAAACCGGCGCGCGTGGTAATGGAGAAACCGCTGGGTACGTCGCTGGCGACCTCGCGTGAAATCAACGACCAGGTGGGCGAGTTCTTTGAGGAGTGTCAGGTTTACCGTATTGACCACTATCTGGGCAAAGAGACGGTATTGAACCTGCTGGCGCTGCGTTTTGCCAACTCCCTGTTTGTGAACAACTGGGACAACCGCACTATCGACCACGTGGAAATTACCGTGGCGGAAGAGGTGGGCATCGAAGGCCGTTGGGGCTACTTCGACCAGGCCGGCCAGATGCGGGACATGATCCAGAACCATCTGCTGCAAATTCTGTGCATGATTGCCATGTCTCCACCGTCAGATCTGACGGCCGACAGCATTCGTGATGCCAAAGTGAAAGTGCTGAAATCACTGCGCCGTATTGACCGCTCCAACGTGCGTGAGAAAACCGTGCGCGGCCAGTACACCGCAGGTTTTGCCCAGGGGAAAAAAGTTCCTGGCTATCTGGAAGAAGAGGGCGCGAACAAGTCCAGCAACACCGAGACGTTTGTGGCGATCCGTGTGGATATCGACGACTGGCGCTGGGCCGGTGTGCCGTTCTACCTGCGTACCGGTAAACGTCTGCCGGCAAAATGCTCCGAAGTGGTGGTCTACTTCAAAAATCCGGAACTGAACCTGTTCAAAGAATCCTGGCAGGAACTGCCGCAGAACAAACTGACCATCCGTCTGCAACCGGACGAGGGTGTGGATATTCAGATCCTGAATAAAGTGCCGGGCCTTGATCACAAACACAACCTGCAAACTACCAAGCTGGACCTGAGCTACTCTGAAACCTTCAACCAGACGCATCTCGCCGATGCTTACGAGCGTTTGTTGCTGGAAACCATGCGTGGTATCCAGGCGCTGTTCGTCCGCCGCGATGAAGTGGAAGAAGCGTGGAAGTGGGTCGACTCCATCACCGAAGCGTGGGCAGCCGATCAGGACGCGCCAAAACCGTATCAGGCGGGAACCTGGGGACCTGTCGCCTCCGTTGCGATGATCACCCGTGATGGCCGCTCCTGGAACGAGTTTGAATAACCACGTTCTCTAGCCCAAAGGTGTTATTTTACCGGTAACATGATCTAACACAGCAAGTGGCATAATTTTTATCTTTTAAGCTCCGCGTGGATTCACCCGCGGAGCTTTTTTTATTACACTCCCTTCAGACATTTTGCCCCTGTGCTCCGGATATCAGGCGTTTCAGCGTTGTTAACAACCGTCAGAAACTGTGTAAACTCCCGAGCCTGGACAGATAAATTAGAGGAGCTTTTATGAATCCGACATTGTTACGCGTAACACAACGCATCGTTGAACGCTCGAAAGAGACCCGTGCTGCCTACCTTGCCCGCATCGAACAGGCGAAGAGTGAAACTGTCCATCGCTCTCAGCTGGCCTGCGGGAATCTGGCCCACGGCTTTGCGGCCTGCCAGCCTGGTGATAAAGACGCGCTGAAAAGCATGTTGCGTAACAATATCGCCATCATTACCTCCTATAACGACATGCTTTCAGCCCACCAGCCGTATGAGGCCTACCCGGCTATCATCCGCAATGCGCTGCACAGCGTGAACGCGGTGGGCCAGGTTGCAGGCGGCGTGCCGGCCATGTGTGATGGCGTAACCCAGGGCCAGGACGGTATGGAGCTGTCCTTGCTGAGCCGCGAAGTGATCGCCATGTCGGCGGCAGTGGGCCTCTCTCACAACATGTTTGATGGCGCGCTCTATCTGGGCGTGTGCGACAAAATCGTCCCGGGGCTGGTGATGGCCGCGCTGTCGTTTGGCCATCTGCCAGCGATTTTTGTGCCGTCAGGCCCGATGGCTAGTGGTCTGCCAAACAAGGAAAAAGTCCGTATCCGCCAGCTGTATGCCGAAGGAAAAGCGGACCGTCAGGCGCTGCTGGAAGCAGAAGCCGCGTCCTATCATGCGCCGGGCACCTGTACGTTCTACGGTACGGCCAACACCAACCAGATGGTCGTGGAGTTTATGGGTATGCAGCTGCCGGGCTCGTCGTTCATCCAGCCGGATGCGCCACTGCGTAAAGCGCTGACCGAAGCCGCAGCCCGTCAGGTGACGCGCCTGACCGGTAACGGCAACGAGTGGATGCCAATGGGCAAAATGGTGGATGAAAAAGTCATCGTAAACGGGATTGTCGCCCTGTTGGCGACCGGCGGTTCAACCAACCATACCATGCACCTTGTCGCGATGGCGCGCGCGGCGGGCATTCTGATCAACTGGGATGACTTCTCCGATATCTCCTCCGTGGTACCGCTGATGGCGCGTCTGTACCCGAACGGTCCGGCGGACATCAACCACTTCCAGGCCGCGGGCGGCGTGCCGGTGCTGATGCGCGAGCTGCTGAAAGGCGGCCTGCTGCATGAGGATGTCAACACGGTGGCGGGCTTTGGCCTGCATCGCTATACCCTTGAACCCTGGCTGAACAACGGTGAGCTGGACTGGCGCGAAGGGGCGAGCGACTCGCTCGATCCTCAGGTTATCGCAACCTTCGAACAGCCGTTCTCTCCTCACGGCGGCACCAAAGTGCTGAGCGGTAACCTTGGACGTGCCGTGATGAAAACCTCTGCCGTGCCGGAAGAGAATCAGGTTATTGAAGCCCCGGCGGTGGTGTTTGAAAGCCAGCACGACGTTTTACCTGCCTTTGACGCGGGTCTGCTTGATAAAGACTGTGTGGTCGTGGTGCGTCATCAGGGACCAAAAGCGAACGGGATGCCAGAATTACATAAACTTATGCCGCCGCTTGGTGTATTATTGGACCGCCGTTTCAAAATCGCACTGGTAACCGATGGACGCCTTTCAGGGGCATCCGGTAAAGTGCCTTCAGCGATTCATGTCACCCCGGAAGCCTACGACGGCGGCCTGCTGGCGAAAGTGCGTGATGGTGACATGATCCGCGTTAACGGTCAGACAGGCGAGTTAACCCTGTTGGTGGATGAAGCAGAGCTGGCGGCGCGTCAGCCACATATTCCTGACCTGAGCGCGTCACGCGTGGGTACCGGACGCGAAATGTTTGGTGCGTTGCGTGAGAAACTCTCCGGTGCGGAGCAGGGCGCAACCTGTATTACGTTTTAAGACGACTTGATTTTAACGATCTGGCGAGAGAAAACTCTGATGAAAAACTGGAAAACAAGTGCAGAAGCAATCCTGACCACTGGCCCTGTCGTGCCGGTTATTGTGGTAAACAAACTGGAGCACGCTGTCCCAATGGCGAAGGCGCTGGTTGCGGGTGGCGTTCGCGTTCTGGAAGTGACCCTGCGTACCGCCTGTGCGATGGATGCGATCCGTGCTATCGCCAAAGAAGTGCCGGAAGCGATCATTGGTGCCGGTACGGTTCTGAATGCGCAGCAGCTGGCGGAAGTGACCGAAGCGGGCGCACAGTTTGCCATCAGCCCGGGGCTGACTGAGCCGCTACTGAAAGCCGCAACCGAAGGTTCTATTCCGCTGATCCCGGGTATCAGCACCGTTTCTGAACTGATGCTGGGCATGGACTACGGCTTGAAAGAGTTGAAATTCTTCCCGGCTGAAGCGAACGGCGGCACCAAAGCGTTGCAGGCCATTGCGGGCCCATTCTCCCAGGTGCGTTTCTGCCCAACGGGCGGCATCTCTCCGGCCAACTACCGTGACTATCTGGCGCTGAAAAGCGTGCTGTGCATCGGCGGCTCCTGGCTGGTTCCGGCGGATGCGCTGGAAGCAGGCGACTGGGATCGCATCACTAAACTGGCTCGCGAAGCGGTAGAAGGCGCGAAACAGTAAGTTTGTTTGCCGGGTGTCGGCTGCGCCTAACCCGGCCAGCCAGACAGTTAAAACGGGCCTTTCGGCCCGTTTTTTTATCCTGCTACGCTGACGTTCGCAGCCGCTCTTTTTGCTCTCGCGACGGCTTCGTCCACATTTTCCCCGGTCGCTAATGCCACGCCCAGACGACGGCTTCCGTCGATCTCCGGTTTGCCGAACAGCCGGACCTGCAAGCCTGCGCCAACCGCACCTTCGACGTTATCAAAGGTGACATTCTGGCTGGTCAGCTGCGGCAGGATCACCGCCGAGGCTGCCGGGCCGTACTGACGGATGCCGCCAACCGGCAGGCCGAGGAAAGCGCGTACGTGCAGCGCGAACTCGGAGAGATCCTGTGAAATCAGCGTAACCATCCCGGTATCGTGCGGACGAGGGGAGACTTCGCTGAAGATCACCTCGTCGCCGCAAACAAACAATTCCACGCCGAACAGGCCGTAGCCGTCCAGCGCCAGCACCGTCTTGCGGGCGATCTCCTGTGCGCGTGCCAGCGCCAGCGCGCTCATCTGCTGCGGCTGCCAGGATTCGCGATAATCGCCGTCTTCCTGGCGATGACCAATCGGGTCGCAGAAATAAACGCCATCCACGGCGCTGACGGTGAGCAGGGTAATTTCAAAATCAAACTTCACCACGCCTTCCACGATGACGCGCCCGGCCCCGGCTCGGCCGCCCTGCTGGGCATAGTCCCAGGCGTTGTCCAGCGTGCTGCTGTCGCGGATAAAGCTCTGCCCTTTGCCGGAGGAGCTCATTACCGGCTTAATGATGCACGGGTAGCCAATCTCCTCTACGGCCTGGAGAAACGCAGCTTTATCCCCGGCAAAACGGTAGCTGGAGGTCGGGAGCTGTAATTCTTCTGCCGCCAGGCGACGAATGCCTTCCCGGTTCATGGTCAGTTTTGCCGCAGTGGCGCAGGGCACCACGCGCTGGCCTTCCTGTTCAAGGGCAATCAACATCTCAGTGGCAATGGCCTCAATTTCAGGTACCACGAAATCCGGTTTTTCGTCGGCAATTAACCCCCGCAGCGCATTACCGTCAAGCATATCGATGACGTGCGAGCGATGCGCGACGTGCATGGCGGGCGCATTCGCGTAACGGTCCACCGCAATTACTTCCACACCTAAACGCTGGCATTCAATGGCCACTTCTTTACCCAGTTCACCCGATCCCAACAGCATGACGCGCGTCGCGGCGGGACGCAGCGCGGTTCCTAAACGAGTCATAAAAATCCCCCTGAAAAAGATGCGGGCAGTATAAACGAAAACGTTTGCGTCTGTCTTGTATGGGGATAACCGGACAGCAGGGAAATTTGCGCTTCTTTAGCACTGACAGACATTTCCTGACACCCGCTCGCTTAGGCTGTGAAGGTTACGCACTGTTACGTGAGGAAAAATATGTCAGGCTGGATGAATCAACTGCAATCCCTGTTGGGACAAAAAGGCTCGTCGTCCGGCGAGCAGGGTCTGAGCAAGCTGCTGGTGCCGGGTGCGCTCGGCGGGCTGGCCGGTTTGCTGGTTGCCAATAAATCATCGCGGAAACTGCTTACCAAATACGGTACCGGCGCGCTGCTGGCGGGCGGAGGGGCTATTGCAGGCTCCGTCTTATGGAACAAATACAAAGACAAGGTGCGCAGCGCGCATCAGGATGAACCGCAATACGGGAAGCAGGTATCGCCGTTAGATTTACGCACCGAGCGGTTGATCCTCGCCCTGGTCTTTGCGGCCAAGAGCGACGGGCATATTGATGCCAGTGAACGTGCCGCAATTGAACAGCAGATGCGGGAAGCGGGCGTTGAGGAACAGGGCAGGGCGCTGGTGGCGCAGGCCATCGAACAGCCGCTTGATCCGCAGCGTCTGGCGCAAAGCGTGAAAAACGAAGAAGAGGCGCTGGAACTCTATTTTCTGAGCTGTGCCGCCATCGATATCGATCACTTTATGGAGCGCAGCTACCTGAACGCCTTGGGCGATGCGCTGAAGATCCCACAGGACGTTCGTGAGGGAATTGAGCAGGATATTCAGCAGCAGAAGCAGACCCTCGTGGGCTAGAAGGCCATGTTTCGCTTGCATCATACGCGTGTTTTGCCAACCTTATAGGATGTAAAACGAAAAAGTAAGAATGCCATGCCTCCAAAAGCCCGACGTACTCCTTATGCGATCACCACGCATGGCGATACGCGTATCGATAACTACTACTGGCTGCGGGACGATTCTCGTTCCCGGCCAGAGGTGCTGGACTATCTGCACGAGGAAAACGACTATGGCCGCCAGGTCATGGCCAGCCAGCAGGCGCTTCAGGATCAACTTCTGAAGGAAATGGTGCAGCGTATCCCCCAGCGTGATGTCTCTGCCCCGTGGTGCAAAAACGGTTATCGCTATCGCCATATTTATGAGCCGGGAAACGAATATCCCATCTACCAGCGCCAGTCTGTGCTGAGCGCCGAGTGGGATGAATGGGAGATCCTGCTGGATGCCAACAAACGTGCTGCCCACAGTGAGTTTTATACGCTGGGCGGCATGTCCATTTCCCCCGATAACGCCATTATGGCGCTGGCTGAGGATTACCTCTCCCGCCGCCAGTACGGTTTGCGTTTCCGCAATCTTGAAACGGGAAACTGGTATCCCGAAATGCTGGATAATGTCTCCCCCGATTTCGTCTGGGGTAACGATTCAGAAACGGTTTACTACGTTAAAAAGCATGTCTCAACGCTGCTGCCTTATCAGGTCTGGCGTCATACGGTGGGGACCGATTCCGCCGACGATGAACTGGTGTATGAGGAAAAAGATGAGACGTTCTATGTCAGCCTGCACAAAACGTCGTCTCGCCACTACGTGATCATTTTCCTCTCCAGCGCCACCACCTCAGAAGTGCTGCTGCTGGATGCAGAGCTGCCGGATGCGCAGCCTCTGTGCTTCCTGCCGCGCCGTAAAGATCATGAGTACAGCCTGGATCACTTCCAGCACAGCTTTTACCTGCGTTCGAACCGCGAGGGCAAAAACTTTGGCCTTTATAAAACCAAAGTGCGCGATGAACGCAAATGGGAAGTGTTAATTCCCGCGCGCGATCAGGTGATGCTGGAGGGGTTCACCCTGTTTACCGACTGGCTGGTGGTGGAAGAGCGTCAGCGCGGACTGACCAGTATCCGCCAAATCAACCGCAAAACCCGCGAAGTGGTGGGCATTGCGTTCGATGACCCGGCTTACGTAACGTGGATCGGCTTTAACCCGGAACCGGAATCGTCCCGCCTGCGGTACGGCTATTCGTCGATGACCACCCCGGATACGTTGTTTGAACTGGATATGGACACCGGGCAGCGTCAGGTGATTAAACAGGCTGAGGTCCGGGGTTTTGAGTCGGAAAATTATCGCAGTGAGCACCTGTGGGTGACCGCACGCGACGGCGTTGAAGTCCCAGTGTCGCTCGTCTATCACAAGGCGCACTTCAACAAAGGTAAAAACCCCATCCTCGTCTATGGCTATGGCTCCTATGGATCCAGCATGGACGCCGATTTCAGCAGCAGCAGGCTGAGCCTGCTCGACCGCGGTTTTGTTTATGCGATTGCCCATATTCGCGGCGGCGGCGAGCTGGGTCAGCACTGGTATGAAGACGGAAAATTTCTCAAAAAGAAAAATACCTTTAATGACTACCTTGATGTTTGCGATGCGCTGATCGCGCAGGGTTATGGCGATCCGCAGCTCTGCTTTGGCATGGGAGGCAGCGCCGGGGGCATGCTAATGGGCGCCGTGATCAACCAGCGGCCTGAACTGTTTAAAGGGGTTATCGCCCAGGTGCCGTTTGTGGACGTGGTGACGACCATGCTGGATGAGTCCATTCCACTGACCACCGGGGAGTTTGAGGAGTGGGGGAACCCGCAGGATGAAACCTATTATCGCTACATGAAAGAGTACAGCCCGTACGATAACGTCGAGGCGAAAGCCTATCCGCATATGCTGGTGACCACCGGCCTGCACGATTCTCAGGTACAGTACTGGGAGCCCGCGAAATGGGTGGCGAAGTTGCGTGAGCTGAAAACTGACGATAATTTGCTGCTGCTGTGTACCGATATGGACTCGGGGCACGGAGGGAAATCAGGGCGATTTAAATCCTATGAGGGGGTGGCGCTGGAGTACGCCTTTTTGATTGGCCTGGCGCAGGATACGCTGCCAGGCCGGGCGGGGACTCAGGCTTCGCCTAAATAATGCTTCAGCGTCAGGCGCAGTTCCGGGCTCATTCTGTCGAGGTTGTTGTACAGCCAGCGCAGATAGCCCGGATCTTTGTCCGCCACTTCCGATACTGGCTTCCCGCGATATTTTCCGAACGTAAAGGTGGTCAGTAGCGCGGGGCGCCCGGTAATGGTCGCCATATCGTCTGGCGTCCAGCCGGAAGTATTCATGATATCAATCAGGAGCGCTGCGGTGATGTAGCAGTCGTAAAGAGCGCGGTGATGATGCAGCCCTTCCGGCGTCCGCACGCTGAGTTTACGCGACTTATACAGCGCCATATTGCTGTATTTGATCCCCGGCCACAGACGGCGCGCCAGCTTCATAGTGCAAATCCATTCGCCGGGCATCTCCGGCAGCACGCGGCGGTCAAAGCTGGCGTTATGGGCCACATACCACTGGCTACCGTGGTAAAGAGGGATGATCTCTTCAATCCACGGCTTATCCGCCACCATCGATTCCGTAATACGATGTATCGCCATCGCCTGCGCACTGATGGGACGATCCGGGCGCACCAGATGGCTCATGGGGTTGACTATCTTTCCGTCAATCACGTCGACAGAAGCGACTTCCACAATTCCACCCTGCAAATCACAGGTTTCGGTATCGATAACGCGCAGCATTGATCGCTCCTGATCCAAAAATGCCTAGCCTAATGGAATGATATCGCCTTGCCAACCCTGTTGGCCTAAAGAACCGGTTAGCAGCAGTTCTCCCTTATCGGCACGTACGATCAGCTGACCTTTTTCATCCCATAACGCGCTACCGCCGCGCGCGTTCGCCATTAATACCGCGATGGCGTACTTGTGCGCGAAGCGTTGTAACGAACCGATGGATTGCCGCCAGCGATGCTCGCCCACGGCCAGGCTGCTGGTGAACAGCGTTGCCTCCGGGTCCAGTTCCGGGGCGTCAGCCTGGTTATCCACGATGGTTAACCGTTTATCGCCAGGAATAACACCCGCACCGTTGCCCTGCGGATAACGCCGAATGGTCGACAGGTTAGGGGTGAAAAGCGCGAGTCCTTTCTGGCGCTGGCCGTGTTGCTGGAGCGTAATACCAGCAATCACCGTGATGAAACGTGACTGGGCGGCGTGAAGGAGGGGGGCAAGCTGCAAATCGTCAGGGGGTGGGGGTAAGGATGTTCCGCCTGGGCCGGTAAGCGAAAGCTCCGGAAAGACGATCAAATCGCACCCATGCCATGCAGCCTCGGCAATAAAGTGCAGGTGATGTTTTACGTGCTCATCAACACAGTTGTGCCGCGGGGCATACTGAGCCGCGGCAATATTCCATCGTGACATCGTGACTTCCTTATACACTAAGTCGCTGGGATTTTAAGATTACACCTAAATTTATCAGGGGTTTCTTATCCTGCCACATAACGCGTAAGGAAGTGTAACGAGACGTTAAGCTTATTTAACTTTAGGTTCGTACGGCAGGCGCGAGAGATTGACGGAGGCGAGGCGATGCGCAATGAGACGTTCGCGAAACCAGTCGCGCAGATGCGCGGGTTGTTCACGCTCTATCACTTCAGCCACGACGGGCATGTTGTAACGCTCTTTGAATGCGACCCCCGCGGCGGCGAGATCGACATTCACTTTGTCCATCTCGTCCTGAGGAAGGGCGGCCAGATTAACGTTCATTTCCTTCTCCTTTTTCTGCGGCGGCAACGTTACCGCGATTGTTCAACGATGACAAGGGAGCAAAGGATGTTCCTCGACTCGTTAATTATACAGAGTTATTCTTTAGCATTCAGGCATAACGAAAAGGAATGATTGTGATGCATTTTACCCCTTCCCGTGTCGCGTGCGCGCTGGCATTTCTGCTCTCTTCAGCCATCACGCCCTCAGTTCTGGCCCATGCGCATCTTAAGCAGCAATCCCCGCAGGAAAATACCGTTGCGGTGGCACCAGAGGTCATTACCCTGAACTTCTCGGAAGGCATTGAGCCTGCCTTCAGCGGCGTGGTGGTGACGGACGCACAGCAGCACAAGATCCAGACCGGCGCGGTGAAGCGTGACGAGAAGGATAACGCAAAGCTGATTGTTCCTCTTGAGAAACCGTTGACGTCCGGCACCTACACGGTGGACTGGCATGTGGTCTCCGTGGATGGCCACAAAACCAAAGGCAGCTATCACTTTAGCGTGAAATAGCATGCTGACCCTGAGCTACGTCGCGTTACGCTTTATCCATTTTGCTGCGCTGATGCTGCTTTTCGGCAACGCGCTTTACAGCGTCTGGTTTGCGCCGTCTTCGTTGCAGCGCCTCATGACCCGGCGTTTCCAGCGGCAGCAGAAACTCGCGGCCTTAATCAGCCTGATAGCGGCTCTGCTGATGTTTGGCCTGCAAAGTGGGTTGATGGGCAACGGCTGGGGCGATGTCATTCGTCCGGCGGTCTGGCGCAGCGTGCTGGGAACGCAATTTGGCGGCGTCTGGTTGTGGCAAATGGTGCTGGCCGCTGTGACGGCGGGCGCCGCATGGCTTACCCCGCAAAAAGGCTCACGGCTGTTACTGCTCGCGATGGGGCAGCTGGTGCTGCTGGCGGGCGTGGGACATGCCGCGATGAACGGTGGCGCACCGGGAGCGTTGCATCGTCTCAACCATGCGCTTCACCTGCTCTGCGCCGCGACCTGGGTGGGTGGTTTACTGCCGCTGCTGTTTTGTATGCGTCTGGCGAAAGGCCGCTGGCAGCCAGCCGCTATCTTTACCATGATGCGCTTCTCCCGCGTGGGGCATTACGCCGTGGCAGGCGTGCTGCTGACCGGGATAATCAATACGCTCTTTATTGTTGGCATAAACGTGCCGTGGCAGGCGCCTTATGTCCAGCTGTTGTTGTTCAAATGTGCGCTGGTCATGATGATGGTGGCAATTGCCCTGGCGAATCGGTATTTTCTTGTGCCACGCTTTCGCCCGGAGGCCGGGCGGGAACAACAGATTTTTATCAGGATGACACAGGCAGAGGTGGTGCTGGGCGCGCTGGTACTGGCCGCCGTCAGCCTGTTCGCGACCTGGGAACCCTTCTGACAAGGTTAAATAACATATGAAAAAGACACTGCTTTCTCTTTTACTTCTCACCTGTGCCAGCAGTGCGTTAGCCGCGCCGCAGGTCATCACTGTCAGCCGGTTTGAAGTGGGTAAGGACAACTGGGCATTTAATCGTGAAGAAGTCATGCTTACCTGCCGTCCCGGTAACGCGCTGTATGTCATCAATCCCAGTACGCTCGTGCAGTATCCGTTAAATGACGTGGCGGAGCAGCAGGTTGCCAGCGGGAAAAGTAACGGACAGCCTGTCAGCGTGATCCAGGTAGATGACCCGGCAAACCCCGGGCAGAAGAAGAGTCTGGCACCGTTTATTGAGCGCGCTGAAAAGCTCTGCTAGCCGTCAGGTTTCCAGTAAAAAAAAAACCGCAGGTGCTTGTAAAAGCTCTGCGGTTTTTCACATTTAGTGATGTTCTGACGCTTTTTTTCAGACCACTTTTACTGTGGACTGGAAAACCTGACGTCGTCATCTATTCTTAAAGGGCAAGGCGATTGAGCCTGCATTAATGCCAACTTTTAGCGCACGGCTCTCTCCCAAGAGCCATTTCCCTGGACCGAATACAGGAATCGTATTCGGTCTCTTTTTATCTGCTTGAAAATAAACGATAAAATCCGGTTTTCGTCTCGGCAGAAAGTTCACTTCCTGTGCACCTGCTTCAAACATACCACAACCCGGCAGGCGTAAGTCCAGTCCTTTTTGGCTGTTTTGTTAAATTTTTGTTTGTATTTTGCCTGAGACGACTGCGGGATCAATGCGCGCATGTACGAAAGCCGCAATATCATCAAGTAACGCAAAGCGGCGACGGTATTCGGCGCGTTTTTTGCTGGCAATCTCCTCCAGTGCTTTACGCTCCATCTGGAGCGGCAACTGCCAGCAGAAGGGGGAGAGTTTCTTTCCGTTCAGGCCTTCCCAGAACTCGTCGTAGCTGGCGTGAAAATGACGGCCTTTGCTCAGACGGTAGCGCAGCGCGCGGAAAACATGGCCTTCATCGCTGACGGCAAAAATCGCGCTAATGTTCGAGCGTGAGGCAAGCTGGAAGATCACCTCCATCAGCACGCGTTTCGGGAAAAGCCCATGGCAGGCACGGGTAGCCTGCTTAATCACCTCCCGTGAAACATGACGACGTGGACCCTGAAGGCCGCCGATCACCAGCACCGTACGGCCGTTACTGCGTGCGACACAGAACGTCAGGCTGGCAAGCAGCGTATTGTCATTGTCGTGCAGCCAAAGCGTGCTTTCGCCTTCGCGTTCGGCCTTACCTGCGGACGAGGCGTGGACGGTATAGATTTCGCCGTTTTTTGCCTCGAACCGGACAACTGGCGCCTCTTGCGGGCTGGTCAGCGCGTGGGCGAGGGCGATGTTTTTCAGACTATCAATCCACTGATAGTGGCTGATGATAGCATCGGCCCGATCGTTTGAGTTCAGGCCGCGCATCAGATACTGGCGGTGAGTTTTGCTCGGCAAGGTAATTTGAGAGGTGAGCAGCCTGTCGAAATCATCGCGCCCGGACAGGGCCTCCAGCATGCGATGGGTGGAGGACCAGAATAAAAGCGAGCGTAGAAGAAACTTTAACCGGTAATCACGTTTGTGCCAGATTGGGCCGGGAACGCGTTTTCCTCTCACCAGTTCAGAAATAATATTTGTGCGATGCGGATAAAAAACATCGTTTTGCAGGTGTATGTTTGACACGTGAAAATCCCTCTTTTTATTCCGCTCTATTTTAAAGGCCAGGGAATAAGGGATTAATAGCGCAGCGATCTTTATTTCCGGCTGGTTTATGGTTTGTTTGGATTGGCAAAATCCAACGCCAGCTCATGACATTTTCTGTGGCAGCTATACTTCTTACAGGAGGCGTTATGTATCAGAAAATAGAGGGAGAACACTGGCGTCATGTCTGGGTTGTCAGCGATATACATGGTTGCTATCAGTGGCTTATGGATGAGCTGAAACGACGGCATTTTAATCCTGATACGGATCTGCTGATCTCGGTGGGGGATATTATCGATCGCGGGCCTGACAGCGTAAAATGTTTACAGCTGATGCAGGAAAACTGGTTTTATGCGGTACGCGGTAATCACGAGCAAATGGCGTTAGATGCGCTTGAAAATAATGATTTTAGTCTCTGGTCGATAAATGGCGGTAACTGGTTTACCTGGCTTAAGGACGCTCAACAAAAACAGGCGAAGGGTTTACTCGATGCGTGTCGGGACTTACCGCACATTATTGAAATAACCTGCAAAAACGGTCTGAACGTGATTGCTCATGCGGATTATCCCTCCGCTGAATATGGCTGGCATAAGCCGGTGGATGTCCAGCGCGTGCTGTGGGATCGCGACCGGTTAATGGGCTTTATGGTGGGCAAAGGGCAGGGCATTAGCGGCGCGGATCACTTCTGGTTTGGACATACGCCTGTGGACAAACGCTACGATTTTAACAATCTGCACTACATTGATACGGGGGCAGTATTCGGGGGCTTTCTGACGCTGGCGCAGCTTCAGTAATAAATAACCCGCCTTCGGGCGGGTTCTCTTTGGGTCAGGCAAGACGCAAGACCCAGGCATCGGTTTTACTGTCGTAATGCTCACGGTACAGAACGGAATGTTCCCCATCTAGGATTGCCGGGACGCTGGTATCTGCATCCCAGGCGTCCAGCTGCATGCACAAATCCGGATCGGATTTGCAGGGAATACTTAACGTTCGTTCGCCTTGTGATTCGCCGCGCAATTCAGCGTCGTCGATTTCAAAAGCGCCAATGCGTACGCTGGTTTTCGTCATAATGCTCTCCGGTTTGTTGCCCAAAATCTGGTATGACCAGTGCAGTCACCCATTTTTGATCCTAGACAAGGAGAGCGAAATCGCCAGTAAAAAAATGCGCTTTTTTTCAGGCGCTGCGGTTGTTACCGGTAAACAGGCGGCCATCGCGTACCAGTTCGCGCGGATAGCTGTTTTTCAGCCGCGAGCCGACTTTTTTCGCCAGCCCCAGCGGATAGCCCTGATACGTCACGATGACTTCATCCTGTGACGGGCCGTCTTCCGGGTAAACGTCACGACCGCGATACCACTCTTCCGCTTCCTGATGCGTCAGGGCAAAGGTGTTCTCACTGCCGGCCAGCGCAATGACCGCTTCGTGCTGCCAGCGATAGCCTTTGTTGTGGATCTCCGCTAGGCGAATACCGAGGCGGGAGAAACGCACCTTACCAATCAGCGGTTCGATGTTGACCGGGAACAGCCACAGCTCTTTGTCACGCATCCAGAGGCGCAGGCTCTCATCCCAGTGCAGGCCGACTTTGCTCGCAGCCGCTTGCGCCTGTGCCGCCTCACGGCCTTTGACCGGCGCGAACGGGAAGTTGCCGACCTTAAACTTAGGGGCAGGCAAGGGATCGACGGCGCGGGTTTTACGCAGACGGGCAACAAAGAAGCCTTCGCAATCGTAAATCTGCGGGAAGACATGCAGGAAGCCTTCAGGCGTGGCCGCATGACTGGCCGAGTCGAAGAGGGTGTCCAGCGGCAGAAACTCGACGGCATCCACATAGCGTTGCTTGAGCCACAGGCAGACGTCCTCGTTTTCATCGCGATTCAGCGTGCAGGTAGAGTAAACCAGCGTCCCGCCTGGGCGCAGGGCATGAAACGCGCTGTCGATCAGTTCGCGCTGCGTGGCGGCGATCTCCAGGTTGCTTTCAACGGACCAGTTTTTTAACGCATCAGGATCTTTACGCACCACGCCTTCGCCGGAGCAGGGCGCGTCGAGCAGGATGGCATCAAAGGCTTCCGGCAGGGCAGCGCCAAACACGCGACCATCGAAGTGCGTTAACGCGACGTTGTGGATCCCGCAGCGGCTGATATTGGCATGCAGGACTTTAACGCGGCTGGCGGAAAATTCGTTGGCGAGGATCGCGCCGCGGTTGTTCATCCGGGCGGCAATCTGCGTGGTTTTAGAGCCCGGCGCCGCCGCGACATCCATAACCCGCTCAGGCTGGTTCCCGTCGGCAAACAGCGCAGCAACCGGCAGCATGGAGCTGGCTTCCTGAATATAAAACAGCCCGCTCAGGTGCTCGGCGGTGCTGCCGAGCGGCAGGCTCTCCTCGTCATCCCGTTCGATCCAGAAACCCTCTTCACACCACGGCACTGGCGTTAATTGCCAGCCGTAGGGGGAGACGAGATCCAGAAACGCCCCGACGCTGATTTTCAGCGTATTGACGCGAATACTCCGGCGCAAAGGGCGCTGGCATGCGGCGACGAAATCGTCGAAAGAGAGATGAGCTGGAAGCGCCTCGCGCATCTGTGCGAGGAATTGTTCGGGAAGAAATACGGAGTTTTGAGCCACGGGCACACCACAGGGAAACATTCAGGTGCGCAGTGTAACATAAAGGCTCCGGCGCGTTGACACCGGAGCCTGCGAGATTAACGCGGCAGCGCCGTTCCCCATTCGCGCCACTCTTTCGGTTCACTTTCCAGCAGCAGGAAGTGTTTACCTGCCTGCGCCTTAGGCGCCAGAGGCGTGCCAGGCGGCGTCGCGAAGGCAATGCCGCCGCGAATGAACTGATTAAAGGTCCCCGTTTTGACCACGCCACCGGTCAGGCCGAAGTCCAGCGAGTAGCCTGAAGCGAGCCAGAACACCGAGTTGTTGCGCACCAGATGCTGATAACGCTGGCTGATGCGCAGGCCGACCATCACGCGATCGGACAGATTACCCAGCGTCAGGCTTGTTACTGTCCCTACTTCAATGCCGCGGAACAGGACCGGCGTACCGATGCCCAGCGAACCGGCTTCCGGCACTTCAACCACAATGCTCAGACCGTCCAGATAACGGGAGTCGGTGATGGTGGCCTCCTGCAACTCAAATTCACGACGTGCGTTGCCGCGACCCGGTTCAACGTTAATGTACGGCTGAAGTATGGTATCGAGATGCTCAACCCCTGCGGCAGAAATTTGCGGCGTAACTACTGAGAAACGCGAGCCTGCCCGGGCGAACGTCTGCACATATTCCGGATAAAGCACGGCGGTCGCCTGCACTTCATTGCGTGCGGTGATCAGCGTCAGCTTCTGGACCTGCCCGATATCAATGCCGAGATAGCGGATGGGCATGCCTTCTGCCAGTTTACCGGCATCAAAGGTGTGCAGAGTAATCTGGCCCCCGACCGCGCGCGCCGCGGTTTCGGACGGGAAGAGGATCCGCTTGTCACCTTTACGCATGTTGCCGCCGGCGCCGCTCAGGTTATCGAAGCTGATCGCACCGCGCAGGGCACGGGAGAGAGGCGATGCCTGTACGGTCAGCCCGCTGCCGTTGAGCTGCACTTTCGCGCCACCCTCAGCCCAGAACACGCTGTTTGGCGTGAGCAGCTTGCGGTACTCCGGCTTGATATGCAGTTCGATATCAAACGCGTCCGCACGAGGACGAACGGTGATCACTTCCCCCACCTCAAACTTACGGTAAAGCACGACGGAGCCTGCCTGGACATCCGGCAGCGTTTCAGCGCTTAAGGTCAGCGTGGTGGTTGGCAGGTCGCCGAGGCTGTTTTCAATGGCTTTGTCCAGATTGGCGAACAGCGGATAGCTTTCGCGCAGCGCACCTTTGCTGCCCGGCAGAATGCGGATCCCGCCGTTAACCCACTCACTGGCGCTGGCGCCGAGGAACTCAACCCCGTCCAGACCCACCTTCACGTCGACCCGACTGTTAACCACAAATTTACTGTCGCCGTGGACCAGGTTGCCGTACTGCGGATCGATGGCGGCGGAGAAGGAGACCCCTTTTTCCGACAGCTTACGTTCGAGGACCTGGCCCACCTGCACACCGTGCAGGATCAGCGGTTGCCCGGCTTCAATACCGTAGCTTTCCGGTGCATTCAGCGTAACCGTCAACACGCCCGGTTTTTGCAGCAGGGCTTTATCCGCCGGTGCGATAACAAAGTTTTTGTTCGGCGCACCTTCGCCGGGGATCAGCTCAAAGGTGCTTCCCGTCAGTAGAGAACTGATGCTGGCGTCGCTGAGGGAGAGCTTCGGATTACGCAGTTCAATGCGCGTTTTTTCCCGCAGGAGATCCACCACGCTCGGATCCACCGTCATTTCGCCGGTAACGGAACCGCCCGCATTGAGGGTTAATTTTGTCAGTTGCCCGACCTCTAAACCCTGGTACATCAGCGGGGTCGAACCGGCTTTCAGGCCTTTGGCATCCGGCAGGGTCAGCTTGACGATGACACCGCGCTGGCTGTGCGCCAGGTCGGCGTACAGGCCAAAGGTATCTTCTGCGGCGGCAGGGCTGGAGTTAGCAGGTGAGTCGAAGGCGATAGCGCCATTCACCAGCGCCGCCAGGCTCTCAAGCTTCACTTTCGCACCGCTTAAGCTCAGGTCGGCATCGACGCCTGAGACGTTCCAGAAGCGGCTGCCTTTTTTTACCAGGTTGGTAAAACGGCGCTCGATGAGTACATCAATAGTCACGCCATCTTTGTTCGGGTTAATGGCGTAGTCGTAAACGCGGCCTACCGGAATTTTGCGGAAATAGACCAGAGAACCACTGTTCAGCGAGCCCAAATCCGGCGCGCGGAGATGGATCATCAAATCGCCGTTATTCAGCCGATATTTCGGCTGGGTATCCAGCGCAACAAAGTGATCCTGTGGCTCACCTTTGCCGGGCATCATGCCGATATAGTTACCGCCCACAAGCGCATCCAGCCCGGAAACGCCGGCCAGGGAGGCTTTAGGCGTGACCAGCCAGAACTGCGTTTCGGCGCGCAGGGCATCCTGCATATCAGACTTAATGCTCGCCCGGACCTGGATTTTGTTCAGCCCTTTGCCGAGAGAAATATCCTGCACGGTACCCACTTCCACCCCCTGGAAGCGAACGGGGGTACGTCCGGCGACAATGCCGTCCGCAGACTGGAAATCAATCGTGATGGTACTTCCGCGATCTTCATAGCTCGTCCAGATAAGCCAGCCTGCGATCATCAGCGCGATGACAGGCAGCAACCAGAATGGCGAAATGCGGCGTTTTGTTTTAATTCTCGCTTCAGTCGGCGAAGCGGGCGTTTCCTGACTCATGTGCGTCCCAAAGTAAGCGGCTGTCCAGCCATTCCACTGCAAGAATAGTCAATATCACCGCAGAGCCGAAATAAAAAGCTGCGGGTCCCATGGTAAAAGCAAGTAACTGATCGCGATTGATGAGCGACATCATCAGCGAAATCACGAACAGATCCAACATCGACCAGCGACCAATCCAGGTCACAAATCGCAGAAGCAGGATGCGGGTGCGTAGTCCTTGTTCGCATTTAAAGTGAATGCTGATAAGCAGCGTAAACATCACCACCACTTTGGTAAAGGGCACCAGAATACTGGCGATGAAAACAATGGCGGCGACCCCCACGTTACTGTGCGCCAGAGAGATAATCCCCGAAAGGATAGTATCTTCCTGACGGGCGCCGTTCACATAAATTACGGAGATCGGCAGCATGTTGGCCGGGAACAAAAATACCAGGGAGGCGATTAGCGCCGCCCAGCACTTTTGCAGGCTGTTGTTGCGTCGCAATCTTAACGGAATGTGGCAGCGTGGGCACCTCCCGCGTTTATCCGGAAAACCGGTGTAATGGCAGCCCAGGCAGACGCGCAGGTTTTCATCAGGCCGGGTCGCGGGGCGCTGCGGGTAAAATCGCTCCCAAAGCTGTTCAACATTGAGATGAATCAGGGTCAAAATACTCAGCAGGACCAGTGAAAAAAACGCGAAAAGTCCAATGCCGGGTTGTAAAAACGCATAATCCTGCACCTTGATGGAGGCCACGCCAATGCCTACCAGATAGATGTCCAGCATCACCCACTCCTTGAGCTTTTCCAGCATGAGCAGGACAGGGCGCAGGTTCATCCCCAGAATGTTGCCAAACCACAGGTAGGCAATTGCCGCGACCAGCACCAACGGCGCGCCGACGACGCAGAACAGCACCATGGCGGCCGTAAGCGGATCGCCCTGGCGCGTCATCTGCCAGATCCCCTGCAACACGTTAGCGTCAATACGCACGCCAAGCAGGTAGAGCTTTAACAGCGGCTCGGTCCAGGCGAAGGGCATCAGCAGTAGCATGGTGACCGCCATTGCCGCCAGACGCGTCAATGACCAGTCCCGGCCATCGCGGATTTTGGCATCGCAGCATGGACAAAAAGCACTTTGGTGCGATTTCATCTTCGGCAACATAAAAAGCGTATCGCACTGGGGACAACGCTGATAATGTGCACGGGGCAGAGCCTGGCTTACCGTACGGACAACGATCTTTCGTGTCGGCGTAATTTGGGGTGTTTTTAGGGCCATCAGTCGCACACAGATTAGTATTGTTGAAAGTTATAATAACTCATGAACGGATTCATCTTGAGCATGAGCGCATTTAATGCTTATTTTAATAGGCTATGCGGTAACTATGTAAGATAACTAAGTGATTGAATAATGAACAAAACAGAATTCTACGCGGATCTGAATCGCGATTTTAAGGCATTAATGGCAGGGGAAACCAGCTTCTTAGCCACTCTGGCAAATACCAGTGCGTTACTGTTCGAACGCCTTTCTGACGTGAACTGGGCGGGCTTTTATCTGCTGGAAGGTGACACGCTGGTGCTGGGGCCTTTCCAGGGTAAACTCGCCTGCGTACGCATCCCGGTAGGTCGTGGCGTGTGCGGTACCGCAGTGGCGACCCGTCAGGTTCAGCGTGTCGAAGATGTTCATGCGTTTGACGGCCACATTGCCTGCGATGCCAGCAGCAATTCTGAAATCGTACTGCCGCTGGTGGTTAAAAATCAGATTATTGGCGTTCTGGATATCGACAGCACGGTCTTCAGCCGCTTTACTGCCGAGGATGAGCAGGGGCTGCGCGCGCTGGCCGCAAACCTGGAAAATGTTCTGGCAGAGACCGATTATCATAAATTCTTTGCGAGCGTCGCAGGATAATCAACGGATAACGTAGCATTTACTGATAGCGTCATTATAATGTCGCCTGTTCATGCCTGCGCTTGTTGGCAACGTCCGTTGTAATCAGGAAATTTCATGGAAAATCAACCTAAGTTGAATAGCAGTAAAGAAGTTATCGCATTTCTGGCCGAGCGTTTCCCGCAGTGCTTCAGCGCTGAAGGTGAAGCGCGTCCTCTGAAAGTCGGTATCTTTCAGGATCTGGTCGCGCGCGTTGAGGGGGAGATGAACCTCAGCAAAACGCAGCTTCGTTCTGCCTTGCGCCTTTATACCTCGAGCTGGCGTTACCTGTACGGTATCAAGCCGGGTGCGACCCGTGTCGACCTTGACGGCAACCCGTGCGGTGAGCTGGACGAGCAGCACGTAGAGCATGCGCGTAAGCAGCTTGAAGAAGCCAAAGCTCGCGTGCAGGCACAGCGTGCGGAACAGCAGGCGAAAAAACGCGAAGCCGCAGCGGCAAACGGTCAGGAAGACGCCCCTCGTCGCGAGCGTAAACCGCGCCCGGCACCGCGTCGTACTGAAAATAACGATCGCAAACCGCGTGCTGACAAACCCGCAGCTAAAGCCCCACGTGCGCCGCGTGAAGAGCCGCGTCACACCCCTGTTTCTGACATCAATGCGCTGAGCGTAGGTCAGTCTCTGAAGGTGAAAGCGGGTAACAACGCGATGGACGCCACCGTACTGGAAATCACCAAAGATGGCGTTCGTGTACAGCTGACTTCTGGTATGTCAATGATTGTACGCGCAGAACACTTGTTGTTCTGAAACGGAGGCCGAGCCTGGCATGAACACTTTTTTTAAGCTCACCGCGCTGGCTGGCCTGTTTGCTATAACAGGCCACGCTTTCGCTGTGGACGATATTACGCGTGTTGATCAAATTCCGGTGCTCAAGGAAGAGACTCAGCACGCGACGGTGAGTGAGCGCGTGACGTCGCGCTTTACTCGTTCGCACTATCGTCAGTTCGATCTCGATCAGGCCTTTTCGGCCAAAATCTTTGACCGTTATCTGAACTTGCTGGATTACAGCCATAACGTACTGCTGGCCAGCGATGTCGAACAGTTCGCTAAACGCAAATCCGAAGTGGGTGATGAGCTGCGCTCCGGTAAGCTCGATCTGTTCTACGATCTGTACAACTTATCGCAAAAGCGCCGTTTTGAGCGTTATCAATACGCGCTGAAAGTGCTGGAACGTCCGATGGACTTCACCGGCAACGACACCTTTAATCTGGACCGCAGCAAAGCGCCATGGCCGAAAGACGAGGCTGAACTGAATGCGCTGTGGGACGGAAAAGTCAAATATGACGAACTGAGCCTCAAGCTTACAGGCAAAGACGAGAAAGAGATCCGTGAGACGTTAAATCGTCGATACAAATTCGCTATTCGTCGTCTGGCGCAGACCAACAGTGAAGATGTTTTCTCGCTGGCGATGACCGCGTTTGCGCATGAAATTGATCCGCACACTAATTATCTCTCTCCACGTAACACCGAACAGTTCAATACCGAAATGAGCCTGTCTCTGGAAGGTATCGGTGCTGTGCTTCAGATGGACGATGACTACACCGTAATCAACTCCATGGTGGCCGGTGGCCCTGCGTCGAAAAGCAAAGCGATCAGCGTAGGCGACCGTATTGTCGGTGTGGGTCAAACCGGAAAGAGCATGGTGGACGTGATTGGCTGGCGTCTTGATGATGTTGTTGCGCTGATCAAAGGGCCGAAGGGCAGCAAAGTCCGCCTGGAGATCCTGCCAGCCGGTAAGGGGACTAAAACCCGTATCGTTACTCTCACCCGTGAGCGTATCCGTCTGGAAGATCGCGCGGTGAAAATGTCGGTGAAAACCGTGGGTAAAGAGAAGGTTGGCGTTCTGGATATCCCAGGTTTCTACGTCGGCCTGACCGATGATGTGAAAGTGCAGCTCCAGAAGCTTGAAAAGCAGAATGTCAGCAGCGTGATCATTGACCTGCGCAGCAACGGCGGCGGGGCATTGACCGAGGCCGTCTCGCTTTCCGGGCTGTTTATCCCGTCTGGCCCGGTGGTACAGGTGCGCGATAACAACGGTAAAGTGCGTGAAGATGCCGATACCGATGGTGTGGTCTACTATAAGGGTCCGCTGGTGGTGCTTGTCGATCGCTTCAGCGCCTCTGCATCGGAAATCTTCGCTGCTGCCATGCAGGATTACGGCCGAGCATTAATCGTCGGCGAACCGACGTTTGGCAAGGGCACCGTTCAGCAGTACCGCTCTCTGAACCGTATTTACGACCAGATGCTGCGCCCTGAATGGCCAGCGCTGGGCTCAGTACAGTACACCATTCAGAAGTTTTACCGCGTAAACGGCGGCAGTACGCAGCGCAAAGGCGTGACGCCGGATATCATGATGCCGACAGGTACCGAAGAGACGGAAACGGGCGAGAAGTTTGAAGATAACGCGCTGCCGTGGGATAGCATTGATGCCGCGACATTCGTGAAATCGGGTGATATGAAACAGTTCGGACCGGAACTGCTGAAAAATCACAACGATCGCATCGGGAAGGATCCGGAATTCCAGTACATCATGAAGGACATCGCGCGTTTCAACGCTTTGAAAGCGAAACGGAACATTGTGTCTCTGAACTACGCCCAGCGTGAGAAAGAGAACAATGAAGATGACGCGACACGTCTGGCGCGTATCAACGATCGCTTCAAACGTGAAGGCAAGCCTCTGCTCAAAAAACTGGACGATCTGCCTAAGGATTACCAGGAGCCCGATCCGTATCTGGACGAGACGGTGCATATCGCGCTTGATCTCGCGAAGCTGGAAAAAGAGAAACCCGCTCTGCAACCTGCTCCGACAAAATAATCCCCCAACAGGCACAAGAAATTGTGCCTGTTTCTTTATGTACCTCCTCCTTCCGTCAGGCGGATTTCCAATTGTGTAAAGTTGTGTCTTTCTGGTGACTTACGCCGTCTGGATGCTTGAAAATAGCCGTAATACCCATACGATGTGGGTAATCGCATAGTGCGTTTTGTTAAACTGAGGTTAAAAGAATATTATGATGCGAATCGCGCTCTTCCTGCTCACCAACCTGGCGGTGATGGTGGTATTCGGGCTGGTGCTAAGCCTGACGGGAATTCAGTCGAGCAGCGTTCAGGGTCTGTTGATTATGGCGCTGCTGTTTGGTTTCGGTGGCTCTTTCATTTCACTGCTGATGTCGAAGTGGATGGCATTGAAATCTGTGGGCGGTGAAGTTATTGAGCAACCGCGTAACGATATGGAGCAGTGGCTGATGAGCACGGTTGCTCAGCAGTCAAGGCAGGCGGGCATTGCCATGCCGCAGGTAGCCATCTACCACGCGCCGGATATTAACGCGTTTGCTACCGGTGCGCGTCGTGACGCGTCCCTGGTGGCCGTCAGTACCGGCCTGCTGCAAAACATGAGCCGTGACGAAGCGGAAGCGGTTATTGCTCACGAGATCAGCCATATCGCCAATGGCGATATGGTCACCATGACCCTGATCCAGGGTGTGGTGAACACCTTCGTTATCTTTATTTCTCGTATTCTGGCACAGATTGCTGCCGGGTTTATGGGTGGCAACCGTGATGAGGGTGAAGAGAGCAACGGCAACCCGCTGATCTATTTTGCTGTTTCAATGGTGCTGGAGCTGGTGTTCGGTATCCTGGCAAGCATCATTACCATGTGGTTCTCCCGTCATCGTGAGTTCCACGCGGATGCCGGTTCCGCGAAACTGGTGGGTCGTGAAAAGATGATTGCTGCGCTGCAACGTCTTAAAACCAGCTACGAGCCGCAGGAAGCAAACAGCATGATGGCCTTCTGCATCAACGGCAAATCAAAGTCGCTGAGCGAGCTGTTTATGTCTCACCCGCCGCTGGATAAACGTATTGAAGCGCTGCGTAGCGGCGAATACCTGAAGTAACGTAATCGGGTTGAAAAGAACCGGGCTGGAGCCATTCTCCGCCCGGTTTTTTTATGCCTGCGCCTTTGGCTGGGTGACGCGAAGGCCGCTAATGACAGCCGCGAGGGTCGCCAGGGTCCCTGCGGTAATCAGCGCAACCTGTGTCGCATTCTGCCCGGCAAGGTTAAACATCAACGCCACCAGTGCGGCCCCGGTGCTTTGCCCTAACAGTCTTGCCGTGCCCAGCATCCCGCTGGCGCCACCGCTGCGATGACGTGGGGCAGAGGTGATAATCGTGTGGTTATTAGGGGACTGGAACAGACCAAAACCGGCCCCGCACAGGATCATGCGCCAGATAATATCCAGATCCCCCGGCGAGGCGGGCAGGAGCGCCAGCGAAAACAGTCCCACCGCCATGACAACCAGCCCAATCGCCCCCAGAAGCCCAGCATGGACGCGCTCAATAAGGTAACCGGCCAGCGGGGCCATCACCATGGTTGCCAGCGGCCAGGGCGTGAGCAGCAAGCCTGTCTCCACTTCTGAACGGCCAATCACGCTCTGCAAAAAGAACGGCAGCGCAACCAGCGCCAGCATCTGGGCGCAGAACGAGCAAATGGAGGTACAAATAGATAGCGAAAACAGCGGAATACGTAGCAAATCCACCGGAAGTAGCGGCACGGGCAGCGCCAGCTGACGTCGTACAAAGAAAAAGCCGATGATAAGCATGGCAACGATTTCTGCGGCAATGAGCGACAGAGACTGTCCCTGCGCAAATCCGCTCAGCGCGGTAATCAGCAGGCCAAAAGTCAGCGCGTTCATCACGGCGCTGGGCAGATCGAAACGTGGCATGGTACTTTTCGGACCATTTTCCGGAAGATAGCGCAGGGCGAAGAAGATCGCCACAATGCCCAGCGGCACGTTAATGGCAAACAGCCACTGCCACGAGGCAACGGACAGGATGGCGGCGGCAATCGTTGGGCCGGCGGCGGACGACACGGCCACAATAAAGGAGTTAATGCCCATGCCGCGCCCCAGGTGGCGTTGAGGATAAATAAGCCGTATCAGGGCCGTGTTCACGCTCATTAGCGCCGCGCCGCCAAAGCCCTGCGCGATACGCGCCAGCGTAAGGGTGTGCAGTGAATCTGAAAGGGCACAGAAGAGCGAGGTGAGGGTAAACACCACCAGCCCGCACTGGTAAACCCGGCGATAACCAAACATATCGCCCAGGAAAGAGAGTGACAGAAGGGAAATCACAATCGCTATCTGGTACGCGTTCACAATCCAGATGGAGCTTGCCGGCGAAGCATTAAGGTCTTTGGCAATCGTAGGAAGAGCCACGTTGGCAATCGCACCGTCAAGGACAGCCATCGAAATACCGATGACAATAGTGGCAATTGCCCCGTACCGCTGCGGTAAGGGCAGGCCATCAGAAACGTTTTTTTGCATGGGAAAAGAATGGCTCAACGTGAAATTATTTTCAGAGTAACTATTTTAGCATCGTTATTTCGGTTTTATGTCGCAGATTTGTAACGAAGTAAACCCAGATAGATTGCAGCACGCATCACACGAATTTATAATAAAAACCGGTTCTGATTTTTATAAAACACTCTCCATGAGGTGATAAATGGCAATCGCAGATTTGGATAAGCAGCCAGATTCTGTTTCTTCCGTGCTGAAGGTGTTTGGCATCTTGCAGGCGCTCGGAGAAGAGCGTGAAATTGGTATTACAGAGTTGTCGCAGCGTGTGATGATGTCGAAAAGCACCGTTTATCGCTTTTTGCAGACGATGAAATCATTGGGTTATGTCGCGCAGGAAGGAGAATCAGAAAAATATTCTCTGACCCTGAAACTGTTTGAACTGGGCGCCCGTGCCTTGCAGAACGTGGATCTGATCCGCAGCGCTGACATTCAGATGCGTGAACTTTCACGACTGACGAAAGAGACAATTCACCTCGGTGCGCTGGATGAAGACAGCATTGTTTACATCCACAAAATTGACTCCATGTACAACCTGCGCATGTATTCACGCATTGGTCGTCGTAACCCGCTGTACAGCACCGCAATTGGTAAAGTACTGCTGGCCTGGCGCGATCGCGAAGAGGTGAAGCAAATCCTTGACGGGGTGGAGTACAAACGCAGCACCGACCGCACGATTACCAGTACGGAAGAACTGCTGAGCGTGCTGGATAAAGTGCGTGAGCAGGGTTACGGGGAAGATAACGAAGAGCAGGAAGAGGGGCTGCGTTGCATCGGTGTGCCGGTGTTTGACCGCTTCGGCGTTGTCATTGCGGGCCTGAGCATTTCGTTCCCAACGCTGCGTTTCTCTGAAGAGCGTCTTCATGAATATGTGGCGATTCTGCATACCGCAGCGCGCAAAATTTCAGAGCAGATGGGCTATAACGATTATCCGTTCTGATCGACGCCACCAATAAAAACGCCGCACTTTTGCGGCGTTTCTGTAAGCGAAGTTCAGCGCTGATTAACCGTTATCAACCACAACAGATGATTTACGCAGCACAGGACAGTTGGTTAACCCGATGATCCCGCTGTCGGAATGGATGTACTGAGCCGTGCTTATCCCCTGGGCGGTAAGATATTTACACTGGATACCCAGACCCGCGGCATTTTCTTTGCTCCCCATTAATACGCCGTACCCACTTAATAACAGGCCGATCCAGACAATGGCCAGTACAATTACTGTACGAATAAATAAACGCATCGTTGCCTCTTTTTTCTTTGTTGTCATAGAGTAAGCGTAACGGCTTTACGCAGTGAAACAAGTGCACGATTCCGAAAAGCGTCTGTTGAAGGTACAGTTAGCCCCTGTTTAAGATAACCGTGATAACCTGGCTGTATCAGGTCATAAGACGGAGTGTGGAGTGAAAAAAATACGCTGGGTAATTCTGATTATAGTGTTGATAGCATGCGTGGTGCTGTGGACGCAGACTATCAATGTGATGTGCGATCAGGATGTACAGTTCTTTAGCGGCATTTGTTCAATCAATAAGTTTATCCCCTGGTAGAGACCATTTTTACGCTGAGTGATGTCCTTACGCGGCGGCAGTGGTAAAATGGCGGTTTTTACTGAGGTGGTGAAATGGGTGAGTTACTGAATTCGGGGCTGCTGAGCATTGCATCCCTGGTAATGTCTTTGTTGGTGCTGGTCGTTGGGCTGGTGCTGTGGTTTTTCGTTAACCGCGCCAGCTCCCGCACAAACGAGCAGATTGAGCTGCTGGAAGCATTGCTCGATCAGCAGAAACGGCAGACTGCGCTGCTGCGTCGTTTGTGCGAAGCCAACGAGCCGGAGGAGAAAGCGTTACCGAAGGACGCTGTTGCTCAACAACAAGACGAGGAAGACTTCATTCGCCTGGTAGCTGAACGATAGTCTGCCCGGAGCGGGGAGGTGGCCTGACGTACGGCGTAAATCCCCTCCCTTATCAAATGCATCCCACAACTTCCCGACATTTAATTAAGCAGCAGTTAACTCATGTTTTAGCACACTGAAAACTGGCGAATATTTATCCTTATTTAACAAATTCAGTTTCGTTGAATAAATAGTGTGCTTTATCTTTCCTGAAGTGTTTTATTTTTATCGAAACGTTTTGCTTGCCTTGTTTTGAGGCAGAGTCATAAAAATTTCATTATTTTGGTGCAGAATAACACTTATTAAATGGTGGTTTTTAATACAGTTAGCAAAATGTAATTAACATCGTATATTCCCTGACACATGTTGGTGCGTTGCAATGTTTTCAGCATAACTTTTCACAAAATGTTCTAACTCAGTCATTCCTTTAAAGAAATTCTGGGATTGGGATGGACGCTTTGAAATGATTGAGCTATGTTTAAAAAGTCTTTGATTACAGGGCGCGTCAACGCACCCTGCGGGCAGTGAGGTCAGGTGGCGCTTCATTTGACAATTCGCATAACTGTGCAGATTGTTATGGAGTAACGTCTGAATTTGTGCGGCGGATCGAGACACGTTTAAAAATGGCTTGCCATATTAAACGTTGTGTGTGATAACACGTTTTGGGTCAAACGAGGTACAGTTCTGTTTATGTGTGGCATTTTCAGTAAAGAAGTCCTGAGTAAACACGTTGTCGTTGAATACCGCTTCTCTGCCGAACCTTATATTAGTGCCTCAAGCAGAAATGTCTCAGTTTTATCTATGTCAAAGCCCGCGGGCTAAGAAAACACTCTAAGGAATTTTGCAAATGGCAAAGATTAAAGGTCAAGTTAAGTGGTTCAACGAGTCTAAAGGTTTTGGTTTCATTACTCCTGCTGACGGCAGCAAAGACGTGTTCGTACACTTCTCTGCAATCCAGGGTAACGGCTTCAAAACTCTGGCTGAAGGCCAGAACGTTGAGTTCGAAATTCAGGATGGCCAGAAAGGCCCAGCTGCGGTTAACGTAACTGCTATCTGATCGAATCACTGCTGACTGAAGCGCTCAGCGCTTCGATCTCAGACATAAGCCTCGTCGATGCGGGGCTTTTTTATTCGCTTATTTTTCAAAATATTACGTAATCCTCCTCTGTTATTATCTTGTTGCAAACCCGCGAGATTATTAGCATTGTTTTCCCGCCTTATTATCCGCTTTTCCCGTTAAATCAGGGCGTTGATTAACAGCCCTGGGGTTAAGGTGAAAAAAAAGACAATAACCACCACCGGAAATTTTACTCCGGCACGTTTTGCACTTCTGTGTCTCGCCATCTTTTGTAGCCTTGCGTTTCTGCTGGGCCGCGTAGCGTGGCTACAAATTATCAAACCGGATAATCTGGTGAAGCAGGAGGATATGCGCTCCCTGCGCGAAGTGGCGATAGACGCCCCGCGTGGGATGATTGTTGACCGTGAAGGGCGACCCCTTGCGGTGAGCGTACCCGTCCAGGCCGTCTGGGCCGATCCCAAAACAGTGCTGGAAAAAGGGGGGATCGGTTTTGACTTGCGCTGGCAGGCCCTGGCAAATGCCTTACACCTTTCTCTGAGTACGCTCGCATCGCGAATTAACAGTAACCCGCACGGGCGATTTATTTACCTGGCCCGTCAGGTTGATCCCGCCCAGGCAAAGTGGATCGATAAGCTACGTCTCCCCGGTATCAACCTTCGCGATGAGTCCCGCCGCTTTTATCCTGCCGGGCACGTGGCGGCGAACCTGATTGGCTTCACCAATATTGATGGTCAGGGCATTGAGGGCGTCGAGAAAAGCTTTAACACGCAGCTTACCGGGAAGGCAGGCGTGCGGCTGGTCAGGAAAGATCGCTACGGACATGTGGTGGAGAACCTTACGGAGGTGGCTCCCGTACCTGCACATAATATCCAGCTTAGTATCGATGAACGCCTGCAAACTATCACCGAAGACGCGCTGGATAATGCCGTGGCGTGGAACAAAGCCGAGTCAGGCGCGTCGGTGCTGATTAATATCCGGACGGGCGAAATTCTGGCGATGGCGAGCTTCCCCGACTTTAATCCCAACAACCGGGAAGGGGCAACGCTGGATGATTTTCGCAATCGCGCGATCAGCGACACCTTTGAACCTGGCTCGACCGTTAAGCCTCTGGTGCTGATGACGGCGCTACAGCAGGGGCTGGTACAGCCTGACAGCGTGATAGATACGCATCCCTACACCATTGATGGTCATCGTATTCGTGATGTGGGCTACTACCCCGAGCTGACGATGACCGGGATTTTGCAAAAATCCAGCGACACAGGCGTATCCCGTCTTTCGCTGGCGATGCCCGTGCAACGGTTACTGGATACCTATAAAAACTTTGGTTTTGGCGAGAGTACCGGGCTTGGTTTAACGGGAGAAAGCGCAGGTTTACTGCCGCAGCGAAAATTCTGGAGTCAGTTAGATCGGGCGACCTTTGCCTTTGGGTATGGCCTGATGGTAACCCCCCTCCAACTGGCGCATGTGTATGCCACCATCGGCAGCTACGGCATTGAACGGCCTCTGTCCATCACCCGTATTGACCCGCCGGTGATTGGCAAGCGGGTGATGCCCGAGGAAATTGTTCACGAGGTGGAACATATGATGGAGAGCGTTGCGTTACCCGGCGGTGGCGGGGTCAAAGCGGCGGTGCGTAACTATCGCGTGGCGATAAAAACCGGGACGGCCAAAAAAATCGATGAACATGGTAAGTATGTGGATAAATACGTCGCCTATACCGCAGGCGTTGCGCCTGCCAGCGATCCCCGTTTCGCGCTGGTGGTGGTGATCAACGATCCGCAAAACGGTGCCTACTATGGCGGGGCCGTTTCTGCGCCCGTGTTCAGCGAAATTATGGGTAACGTCCTGCGCCTGGAAAACGTGAAGCCAGACGGGCTGCCGGCAGATTCTGACCATCTGATCGTGATGCGTCACCCAGCCGTTTATAACCCTGGCGAATAGCGGTACACTTCGCCTTTTGGTTTACGCCCTGGAGCTGTCATGTCTTTCAGTTGTCCCCTTTGCCACGCGCCGCTGACGCGCGCGGAGAAAACGTTTATCTGTCCACAGGGACATCAGTTTGACCGGGCGAAAGAGGGCTATGTAAATCTTCTGCCGGTACAACACAAGCGCTCCCGGGACCCGGGTGACAGCGCGGAGATGATGCAGGCGCGCCGGGCGTTTCTCGATGCCGGGCACTATCAACCGCTCAGGGATGCCGTTGTCGCCTTACTCCGTCAATATCTGACAGAAGGCGCATCCGCCATGCTGGATATCGGCTGCGGCGAAGGTTACTACACCGCCACGTTTGCTGACGTGGCGGCTGAGAAGGGCGCCGAAACTTACGGGCTGGACGTGTCGAAAGTGGCAATCCGTTCGGCAGCCAAACGCTACTCAGCGGTAACGTTCTGCGTGGCCTCCAGCCACCGCCTGCCGTTTGAAGAAGCGAGTATGGACGCCGTGGTGCGTATCTATGCGCCGTGCAAGGCAGAGGAGCTGGCGCGCGTCGTTAAGCCTGGCGGCTGGGTTATCACCGTCACGCCAGGGCCGCGTCATCTGCTGGAGCTAAAAGGGCTGATCTATGATGAAGTTCACCTGCATGCGCCGCACTCTGAACAGCTGGCGGGCTTTGCGTTAAAGCAGGCGCAGTCGGTAGCGTATGAAATGACGTTGCAGGGAAGTGAAGCGGTGGCGTTACTGCAAATGACGCCGTTTGCATGGCGGGCAAAACCAGAGGTGTGGGAAACGCTGGCAGCGCAGACAGAATTTCGCTGCCAGACGGATTTCAGCATCCATTGCTGGCAGCGCGAAGGTTAACCCGCGAAGTGTGCCCAAAGGATTTGGGCACCAATCCCGATCAACACGATACCGCCCAGAATTTCGGCGCGTTTGCCTAACAGCGGGCCAATGAACCGACCCACCATCATCCCCAGCGTTGACATGATCAGCGTGGCGCAGCCAATCGCCAGCGCGGTGGCGATAATATTGACCTGCAAAAACGCCAGACCGACACCCACGGCCATTGCATCCAGGCTGGTTGCGATGGCGGTTGTCACCAGAAGCCAGAAGCCGTGGCGTTGCAGCGGCGCATCATCTTCATCGCCGTTACCACGAAAGCCTTCAATCACCATGCGTCCGCCGAGGAACACCAGCAGCACGAAAGCAATCCAGTGATTCCACTCCAGCACAAACTGGCTGGCGAGCATCCCCAGACCCCAGCCGATAAGCGGCGTCAGCGTTTCAATAGCGCCAAAGATGAGACCGGTACGCAGAGCTTCGGAAAATTTAGGTTTATGGAGGGTGGCGCCTTTACCAATAGAGGCGGCAAATGCGTCCATGGACATGCCAAAAGCCAGAAGGATCGTAGCGGAGATATTCATAAGAGCGTCCAGACCGGGGATATCCATATGACACATCACTGCCCCCAGTAAACAGCAGTTGATGTATCTATGGTCTCGCCTGATCGCTTTCGCACTGTAAGTGTGCTGAAAACGATCCGTACGCGCCACGTTTTTCAACGAGTATGTTGACACGTACATTTCCCGCAGGCAGGAAATCGGCTACTCCCCAACGACGGGCGCAACCTTAACATATTTTGAGAATATAAAACAACAACGAAGATGGCTTTATATAGCCACTATATTGATAACGATTTTCATTTAGATTTATGCGTGAAAATATCGTTAACAAATATAAGGCAATTAACAGAGGAGATATAGCACCGGCTATATTGCTGGTTTAAGAATAATGCAATATATAGCCGATGCTATAATATTAACTCATTGAGTTTTAACGAGTAATTTGTAGATCTTTTCCAGGTCATCAATATTTTTGACCCGGATGAGCAGGCGGCGTTGTTCTAATTGCATCACCAGAACCCCGTCTTCGGATAAATTCATCTCTTTAATACGGTTATATTCTATCCAGACATTAGCGAAGAAGAATCCGTGTTTTTTAAAAATGAGTTTTGGCGAGCGGATCCAGAACAGGTAAATCGCCATTAATGCCAGCGCACATAATAACCATGTGGTTAATATTGCGCCGTGGCTGGTCACATTATTGTAAATCAGGATGACTACCAGACCGGCGAAGATAAACGCATCAATGCGTCCACGGCGTAAGAGGGGAAGGGTCAGCAGCGTCTCGCCGTGGCGGCGAGGCATAATGAACTCGTCATAGATCGCGTAAGCCAGAAGGGCAACAATAAATAAAACCAGTACGGTGTCCGTGACAGTCATTCATCCTCCAGATAAAAAGACCGGGGGCAAGCCCCCGGTCGGTAACGCATTTTATTACAGACCCAGCAGGCCGACGGCGTAGCCCGCGATACCGATGACGAAGAAGCCAACGATGATCCACAGCGGGTTCACTTTCTTACGCAGCAGCCACATACAGGCGAAGGTTAGCAGCAGCGGTACCAGGCCCGGCATCAGCTGGTCCAGAATCGTCTGCACGGTGGTAACGCGCGTCTGACCATCCTGACCAGTGATCGTCGATACCACCAGCGGGATGTTCACGTGCGTCCACTTGTTAACCAGCGCCCCCATTACAAACAGGCCGAGGATTGACGCCCCCTCAGTCAGTTTTTGCAGGAAGCCGCCGCCCATATCCTTAACGATATCCACCCCTTTACGATAACCGTACGCCACGCCGTAGTAACGGGTCAGCAGACGCACCGCGTTGAACAGGATGAAGAACAGCAGAGGACCGAGCAGGCTGCCGCTCATGGCGATCCCGGCGCCCAGCGCCGCAAAGACCGGACGCACGGTACCCCAGAAGATCGGGTCGCCCACGCCTGCCAGCGGCCCCATCAGACCAACTTTGATACCGTTGATGGCACCATCGTCGATCTCAGCCCCGTTCGCACGCTGCTCTTCCATTGCCAGCGTCACGCCCAGAACAGGCGCCGCAACATAAGGATGGGTGTTGAAGAATTCCAGGTGACGCTTAATTGCCTGACGGCGTGCTTCGTTGTTTTCCGGATACAGGCGTTTGATGGCCGGCACCATGGAGAAGCAGAAGCCGAGCGCCTGCATACGTTCGAAGTTCCATGAACCCTGAAACAGGTTAGAACGGATGAACACGCCACGAATATCACCCGGAGTGAGTTTTTTCTCAGTGGTAGTTTTTGTCATATCAACCATTTCGCTCACCTGTTAGTCCAGTTCGTTATCGAGATCGTTGTTACCAGCAGCCTGCGCAGGGGCACCCGCGACACGGTTGTATTTCGGGCTGAGCTGGATATAAAGAATCGCCATCACCGCACCAATCACACCCAGCGCAACCAGGTTGAAGTTGGTGAACGCAGCGGTAACGAAGCCAAGGTAGAAGAATGGCATCAGGTAGCCTGCGCGCATCATGTTGATGACCATCGCATAACCGACCACCACGATCATACCCCCGGCGATATTCAGACCGCTGGTAACCACTTCAGGGATCGCATTCAGCATGCCCTGAACTTCGCTGGTACCGACAGAAATCGCCACGATAACCGCAGGGATTGCGATACGCATCGCTTGCAGGAACAGGGAAGAAACGTGGATCCAGGAGAGCGCGGTGAGGTTGCCGTTTTCGGCCGCCTTATCCGCCGCGTGCTGGAAGGCAACGGTAATAGTACGGACGATAATGGTCAGCACCTGACCCGCTGCGGCCAGCGGGATGGCCAGCGCGATACCGGCACCAATACTCTGATGACCAGCGATAACCAGAACGGTTGAAATAATGGACGCCAGCGCGGCATCTGGCGCAACTGCCGCACCGATGTTCATCCAGCCGAGGGCGATCATTTCCAAAGTACCACCGATGATGATACCGGTTTTCATGTCACCGAGAACGGCGCCAATCAACGTACAGGCCACCAGAGGGCGGTGGAACTGAAATTCATCAAGTACGGACTCCATACCCGCAATACATGCGACGATGAACACCAGCACAATCTGAAGAGTAGTAATCTCCATTGCACTTCTCCTATTACATAAGCTCTATATGAAAAACCGGCCCGGGCTTATTTCCCCACTTTGCCGATCAAA
Organism: Enterobacter cloacae complex sp. P18RS; assembly: GCF_014982105.1. Classification (NCBI taxonomy): domain Bacteria; kingdom Pseudomonadati; phylum Pseudomonadota; class Gammaproteobacteria; order Enterobacterales; family Enterobacteriaceae; genus Enterobacter; species Enterobacter cloacae complex sp. P18RS. The sequence goes on from NZ_JADCKV010000010.1 coordinate 90,069, forward strand.
TCCATCATTTTCAGTTTCTGGTCCGTGGAAACCTTACGGGCTTCCAGTTCGATACCGCGTGCATTCAGTTTGTTGAAGGCCTCGATATCTTTCGCATCCACTGAAATCGCGTTGTTGACCTGCGTTTTGCCCTGACGGAATGCCATACCGCCAATGTTAACGGAGGTGATTTTCACGCCGCCTTCAACAATGCGTTCGACGTCTGTCGGGTTGGTGAAGAGAAGCATCACGCGCTCACCCGCATATTTCGGGTTGTTGTAAACGCGGATCATTTTGGCGACATCCACGACGTGCGCGGTGACGCCCGGCGGTGCAACCTGGGTAAGAAGGGTTTTACGGACAGTGTCGGCGGCCACTTCGTCACTGACCACGATGATGCGTTGTACGTTGGTCTCTTTGGTCCAGCGTGTTGCCACCTGGCCGTGGATCAGACGGTCATCAATACGCGCAAGGCCGATAACCATGTAATCGTTCGGACCCATTGGCTTCGCCGGTGCTGCCGCCCTTGGTGCAGCAGGGGCAGGGGCCGGTTTTTCAACCGGCTGCGCTTTCAGCGCCTTCACGCCTTCGCGACCGGTTTCCACCGCCAGTGCCACCAGTTCATCAAAACCTGGGTTGTCGTCACGCGCCATGAAGGTTTCCACCAACATCGGGATATTCACCCCGGCGACGACTTCATAATGCTCTTTATCGACGACAATGCGGCTGGCAGCGTTGAACGGGCTGCCGCCCCATGTATCCACGAGAAACAGCACGCCTTTGCTGGTATCCAGCTTCTCAAGCTGAGCAGTGTATTTTTCAATCAGCGTCTCGGCATTTTCACCGGGAACGAAATCGATCCAGCCGACGTTTTCCTGCTCGCCCAACAGCATTTCTGCCGTTTTGAGTAACTGCTCCGCAGCCCAACCATGTGTGCCTATGACAATAGCAATGGTCACTTGCTACCTCCTTTTATTATCATGTATACGTCTGCCAGTCAGGCGTACTGAGAATCGTATTGGCCAACCGAATCGATTCAGATAAGGGTTAGAGTTCAAAAAACTAAGACTTCCGCGAATTATTTTAGATAGTGAAAAAATAATTTATGTGATGAAGATCCGTAATTTAGCTAAGCCTTACAGATTTTTCTTTAAGTTAATCCGCGTGTGTTACAGAAGTTTGCAAAGGAACGTAAATCTTTGCTAAAAACCAATTGTCTCTGATATGTTTAGCGTCCGTTTAATTATTCAGGAGTATAGGGCTACAGCCCACTATATGGACCGTCACCGACGTCAGTCATCTTCCAGGCCACTCCGCGCCTTATTCATCGGCGATCTTCGCCACGCATCGACTCTCATTCCTTTTGAAATGCCCGAAATTAGCGGGGCACCGTTTTGTCATTCCTTTAGCAGGAGCGTGTCATGGAATTCTTAATGGACCCGTCAATCTGGGTAGGCTTGCTTACGCTGGTCGTGCTGGAGATCGTTCTCGGTATTGATAACCTGGTGTTTATCGCCATCCTCGCGGATAAGCTCCCGCCGAAACAGCGTGATAAAGCCCGTCTGATCGGCCTCTCGCTGGCGCTGATCATGCGTCTGGGCTTGCTGTCTGTGATCTCGTGGATGGTTACCCTGACGAAGCCGCTGTTCACCGTCATGGATTTCACCTTCTCCGGCCGCGATTTAATCATGCTGGTGGGGGGCCTGTTCCTGCTGTTCAAAGCCACAACAGAGCTGCATGAACGGCTGGAGAACCGGCAGCACGATGATGGCCACGGTAAGGGTTACGCCAGCTTCTGGGTGGTTGTTCTCCAGATTGTGGTGCTTGATGCGGTCTTCTCTCTGGATGCGGTGATTACGGCAGTCGGCATGGTGAACCATCTGCCGGTGATGATGGCGGCGGTGGTGATTGCGATGGCGGTAATGCTGCTGGCGTCAAAACCGCTGACGCGTTTCGTCAACCAGCATCCGACGGTCGTTGTGCTGTGTCTGAGCTTCCTGCTGATGATTGGTCTGAGCCTGGTGGCAGAAGGGTTTGGCTTCCATATTCCGAAAGGCTACCTGTACGCCGCGATTGGCTTCTCGATTCTGATCGAGCTGTTTAACCAGATTGCGCGCCGTAACTTTATTAAGCAGCAGTCGAATCAGCCGCTGCGAGCCCGTACCGCAGATGCGATTCTGCGACTGATGGGTGGACGTCGTCAGGTCAACGTGCAGGCTGATAACGAGAACCGTAACCCGGTTCCGGTGCCGGAAGGCGCGTTTGTGGAAGAAGAACGCTACATGATCAACGGCGTGCTTTCGCTGGCTTCCCGCTCCCTGCGCGGTATTATGACGCCGCGCGGTGAGATCAGCTGGGTGGACGCCAACCTGAGCGTCGACGAAATTCGTCAGCAGCTGCTCTCCTCGCCACACAGTCTGTTCCCGGTCTGCCGGGGTGAGCTGGATGAGATCATCGGTGTCGTACGCGCGAAAGAGATGCTGGTGGCGCTGGAAGAGGGCGTTAACGTCGAGGCCGTAGCGGCCGCGTCGCCCGCCATCGTAGTACCGGAGACGCTGGATCCGATCAACCTGCTGGGCGTATTGCGTCGTGCCCGCGGGAGCTTTGTTATCGTCACCAATGAATTTGGTGTGGTACAGGGCCTGGTGACGCCGCTGGACGTGCTGGAAGCCATTGCCGGTGAATTCCCTGATGCGGATGAAACCCCGGAAATCGTTGCCGACGGTGACGGCTGGCTGGTGAAAGGCACCACCGACCTGCACGCGCTCTCGCACACGCTGGGCGTCGAAAACGTGGTCAATGATGATGAAGACATTGCCACCGTCGCGGGGCTGGTGATTGCCGTTAACGGGCAGATCCCGCGTATTGGTGATGTGCTGGAGCTGCCGCCGCTGCAAATTACTATCGTCGAAGCCAACGACTATCGCGTTGATATGGTGCGTATTGTTAAAGAGCACTCTGCACACGACGAAGAAGAGTAACGCTATCTAGCGTAACGGCAGTAAGGGCACGATGTGTCCGTTGTGGCGGGCTGGCGGAGAGTGACTTTCCGCCAGCCATTTCGGAAACTCGCGCAGCGGCATTGGCCGCGCATACAAGTACCCCTGCAAAATATGTACGCTGTGACGGCGCAGGTAGCGTGACTGCTCCTCGGTTTCCACCCCTTCCGCAACCAGTTCAATATTCAGCCGCTGACCCAGCGCAATAATAATATCCGTTACCGTTGAGTTCACGGCGTCGGTGCCGATCGCGGTGGTGAAGGATTTATCAATTTTCAGCACATCCGGATGCAGTTTTTCTAGCCATGAAAGTGAGCTGTTGCCGGTACCAAAGTCATCAATCGCAAGTTTCACCCCTTTGCGGTGCAGCTCCCGCACGATGCGGTAATCCACATCCAGCAACGCATCGCGTTCGGTTAACTCCACGATCAACTGTTGAACAGGGCTGGCGTTAAACCAGATGCGGTTGAGATCCTGGATCAGCGCAGCGCGGCGAAAATGGCTGGCGGCCACGTTAATGCCGATATGGAAATCGCGCGAGGCCGGGAAATAGCCTATCTGCCGCACCGTTTCGCTGATGACGTAGCGGGTAAGCGGAACAATCAGGTTATGTTCTTCGGCCAGAGGGATAAAGACATCGGGCGAAATCCATCCCTGACGCGGGTTGTTCCAGCGCAGGAGGATCTCGACGCCGACGCATTCCCGGGTGCGGGCATTCACCAGCGGCTGGCAGAAGAGCTCAAACTCCCTGGCCGCAATTCCCATATTGATTTCCCAGGTGAAACTGATGCGCCGCGCGGTGGCGAGCCAGGCGATATAGCCCATCAGTAAGCTGAGCATTAACGCCAGCGGCAGCTGGGTGGGCAGATTTTTTAACGCCATTTCGCCAGGCCCGGGGCCACTCACCGTGACGCTGAAAGGGTAATGCTGTGACGATTGTTCCAGCAGGGAGGCGTTTTCATCGAAGGTCGGCGTAGTCGTCACCTGTTGCCCGTCGCGGAGGAAGTTATCTCCTACTCTCAGGACAACGTCGGTGATCTGCGGCCGCTGCGGCTCGAGAATCATTTTAGTGATGAGATCGATATTCACCACCTCCATCACCCCGTCGTTGCCGTCGCTCGCGAGGGGAGACCACTGAATCAGTACCGGGCTGCCTTTTACCAGCCACCGATCGGTCAGCAGCAACAGCCTGGATTCACTGACCGGCAGCTCCGGCACAAACTCACTGACGGGCACATTACGGCTGCCAAAGACGCTTGAGCAATACAGTATTCCGTCTTGAATGAGGGCGATGGAGCGTACGGTCTGGAGGATCGCCGCCTGTTTTCGCAGGATCAGATTTGCTTCGGAACAGGGTATGCCAACCAGTGAAAGTAGCGTTTCCCGCTGGGCCTTTAACGAAAGAAGCACCTTATCAAGCGCACGCACGGTGTGGTGGGTAAAGTCGTGGATCCGATCCTGATTTATGTTGCGCTGTGAAATAAAGCGAATACCCAGCGTCAGGACGAGCGTAACGAGCGCAACCGTGACACAGACGATAACGCGTTTTCGGCGATAGTCTTTAATGATCGTTTGTGCAGTTTGCATGAACGGTCGCCTGCTAAGCACCGGCCGGAAAAGCCAGACGCAACAGTGACAGTGTAGTGGGGAATACGTGAAGCGACGAGACGAGAGGGGAAAATTCGCCCATCCGTTGCAGATGGGCGAAAGGAAGGCTTAGTCGCACTGCACCTTAATGGCCAGACCGCCGCGCGAGGTCTCACGGTACTTCGCGTTCATGTCCTTGCCGGTTTCGTACATAGTTTCAATAACCTTATCCAGCGACACGCGTGGCTCGCTGGTACGGCGCATCGCCATACGTGAGGCGTTGATCGCTTTGACGGAGGCGATGGCGTTACGCTCAATGCACGGCACCTGCACCTGGCCGGCAACCGGGTCACAGGTCAGACCGAGGTTGTGCTCCATACCGATTTCCGCCGCTACGCACACCTGCTCAGGGCTGGCGCCCAGCAGTTCCGCCAGACCCGCTGCTGCCATAGAGCAGGCCACGCCCACTTCACCCTGACAGCCTACTTCGGCACCAGAGATGGACGCATTCATTTTGTACAGCGCGCCGATAGCACCTGCCGCGAGGAAATAGCGGATATAGATGTCCGGCGTCACGGGCTCAATAAAGTGATCGTAATAGGCCAGCACCGCCGGAACGATACCGCACGCGCCGTTGGTTGGCGCCGTCACGACGCGACCACCCGCTGCGTTCTCTTCGTTAACCGCGAGGGCAAACATGTTCACCCAGTCGACCACGTTCATTGGGTCATTGGAGAACTTGTCGGTAGTGACCAGCATGCGGCGCAGAGCAGAGGCACGACGCGGCACGCGCAGTGGCCCAGGCAGAACACCCTCGGTGTTCATCCCGCGGTCAATACAGGCGCGCATGGTTTGCCACACGTTAGCAAAATAGTCTTCGATCTCTTTCTTGCTGTGCAGCGCCAGTTCGTTCTGCATCACCATGCCTGACAGGGACAGACCGGTCTCTTTGCAGTAGCCCAGCATCTCGGTGGCCGATTTAAACGGATAGGGCACATTGACGTCGCCCGCGCTCTCTTTACCAAAGTGTTCTTCGTCAACGATAAAGCCGCCGCCGATGGAGTAGTAAGTTTTGCTGTAGATCTCTTTTTCGCCACTCCAGGCGTGGATGGTCATGCCGTTTTCATGCAGCGGCAGGTTGTCGCTACGAAAACGCATCCCGTCATCCTGCGGGAAGTCCACTTCGTGCTGGCCGTTAGCCAGCAGCAAACGACCGCGCGTTTCCACGTCGCGGATAAATGCCGGAATGGCATCAATATCAACTGTGTCCGGCATATTGCCCGCCAGACCCATAATAATGGCGATATCGGTGTGGTGGCCTTTACCCGTTAATGACAGTGAACCGTAAACGTCTACGGCGACACGGGTAACGCTTTCCAGTAATCCTTTTTCGACCAGATCATCGACGAACTGTTTACCGGCCTTCATCGGCCCTACAGTGTGGGAAGAAGATGGACCAATCCCCACTTTGAACATGTCGAATATACTAATCACTTTCACACTCCTGACAGGGTTACTGGGGTTCCAGTAACGATGTTATAACTGCGCATAGTGTAAGAGGGAACACCAACCTCGGCTTAACTATTCACATGAATTAAACTAATGGTTAACGATGGTTTTGCTAATAGCGCGACGCCGATCGCAAACCTGCCAGAAAAGGGTGGAATGTAAAGTATAGTCAAGGCTTCAGGCCGATTTGCAGGGCCAGCTCACGAATGATGCCTGCCGTCATGCCCCAGACAAAATAATGCTGATACCACGACAGCCAGACCCGATGATCGTGTCCGCGGCGGTGAATATCCAGCGGGTGATAGCGACCCAGACGAAGGGCCTCTTCCAGCGGCATTTCGAATACCGCTGAAACTTCATCGACGCTGGCGTGATACTGAAGATCGGGCGGAATAATGCCAACGACCGGCGTGACCTGAAAACCGGTTACGCTGTCCACTGGCGGCAGCACGCCGATCACCTCGACCGCCTCCGGAGGGATCGCCACTTCCTCATGCGCTTCGCGCAGTGCGGCGGCAATCAGGGATGCATCGGTGCTGTCCACCGCGCCGCCCGGGAACGCAACCTGACCGGCGTGTTTTCGCATATGCGGTGAGCGCTGGGTAAGCAACAGACCCGGCTGCTCACGACGCACGACCGGGATCAGCACCGCCGCCTGACGTTGATTCAGCGTGGCGCGGTTAACCTGGGGCCGCAGAAGCTGAAAGCGCGACAGAAAATCATCCAGCGTCAGGTTGTCTTTCTTCACCGTGAGTTCTCCAGTTGTTTCAGGATACGATTCACTTTATCAAAGGTTTCCTGATATTCCGCCTCCGCCTGGCTGTCGGCCACAATGCCACCGCCTGCGGAACAGTACAGGTTACCGTCGCAGGCCGTCAGGGTGCGAATAGTGATGCTGGTATCCATGGTGCCGCACAGACTCACATAGCCGATGCTGCCGCACCAGGCGTTGCGGCGATGCGGTTCCAGTTCGTCGATGATCTCCATCGCCCGGACCTTCGGCGCGCCGGTAATGGAGCCGCCCGGAAACGCGGCGCGGAGCAGATCGCAGGCGGTTCGCGAGGCCGGCAGACGTGCGGTGATGGTGCTGACCAGATGATGCACCGCCGGGAATGGCTCCACGACGAACAGCTCCGGCACGCGCACGCTGCCCGGCTCGGCGACGCGGCCAATATCATTGCGCATCAGATCGACAATCATCAGGTTTTCAGCGCGATCTTTCGGCGAGGCCGCCAGCGTCTCCGCCTGCTGACGGTCGGCGTCGGCATCCGCAAGGCGCGGCAGGGTGCCCTTTATCGGGCGGGTCTGAATCATACCGTCAGCCAGGTGAATAAAACGCTCAGGCGAAAGGCTGAGGATGGCGCCGTGTTCAAGGCGTAAAAATGCGCTGAACGGGGCCTTATTGCTGGCATTAAGGCGGGTAAACGCCTGCCATTCGTCTCCCTCGTATGCCGCCTGGAAACGCTGGGCGAGGTTGACCTGATAACAGTCGCCGCTGTGAAGATACGCCTGCACGCGGGAGAATTTTTCCGCGTATTCCTCCGCGCTCATGTTCGAGCGCCAGCCGGAGGTTAGCATAAAGCGTTCCGGGGCGGCGGGCCGTTGCGCCTCAAGCCAGGCCAGACGCGCCTGCACGTCCCGGTGGCTTAGCAGAGAAACCGTCTGCTTACGGTGATCCACGATCAGCGCCCAGTCATACAGCCCCACCGCCATATCCGGCAGGGAAATATCCGCCTGCGCATGCTCGGGCAGCTTTTCGAAACGGCGACCCAGATCGTAACCAAACAGGCCCAGCGCGCCCCCCTGGAAAGGCAGATCCGGATCCGGTGTGGCAGATAAGCCCAGAGCATGGATCTCGTTCTGGAGCCGCATCAGCGGATCGTCCGTTGGCGACAGCGCATCGGTCGTCAGCGTTTTAACCGGGTCGGCCACCAGAATGTCAAAGCGGCTGTAGGGGTGATCCGCATGCCCGGAGTGCAGCAGCATCGCAAAAGGAAGGTGGCTCAGACGGGCAAACCAGAACTCGGCGGCGTCTGCACGCCAGGGCAAGGTCATAACAGTGGGGAAGCGCATGTTCATGTATGGCATACTACCGGGCAGCGTGAAATAATTAGCGCGAATAATTTAGCAGGAGTTAACGATGTTTGCAGGTTTACCTTCTCTCAGCCATGACCAACAGCAGAAAGCCGTTGAACGTATTCAGGAGCTGATGTCCCAGGGGATGAGCAGCGGACAGGCAATTTCCCAGGTCGCGGAAGAACTTCGCGCCACCCATACCGGCGAGCGGATCGTGGCGCGCTTTGAGGATGAAGATGAAGAATAACCGGCTTACACTGCCGCGATAATCTTGATCTCAACCTTATATTCCGGTTTCATCAGCGTGGCCTGTACGGTGCAGCGTACAGGCGCGTGACCCGCCACCACCCACGCATCCCAGGCTTTATTCATCGCCGCGAAATCGTCTTTATTCGCCAGAAAAATCGTCGCATCCAGAATGCGGGATTTATCGCTGCCCTGTTTTTCCAGTACGGCGTCGATCTGCGCCAGGGTGTTGGCGGTCTGCTCGAAGGCGTCAGCGTCCAGATTGGCAGGGACGCAGGTGTAGTACAGCGTCTGGTTGTGGATCACCACATCAGACCAGCGGGCTTCGGCATCAATGCGCGTAATTGTCATAAACGTATCCTCGTTATCTTTCGTCGTCAGGCGGCAAGACTGCCATAATGTTCCGCCGTCGTCACTATTGGGGTGGCACCGGAGAGAAGGGGCTGACATAATCCCTGTGCAAAAATACAGTGAGAGAACACCGTGGCAGACGATTTTTCCCCAGAAGGTCAGTTAGCACAGGCTATTCCCGGCTTTAAACCGCGCGAACCCCAACGTCAGATGGCGCATGCCGTCGCGCACGCCATCGACAAGGCTCAGCCGCTGGTCGTGGAGGCCGGCACCGGTACGGGGAAAACGTATGCTTACCTCGCTCCTGCGCTGCGGGCGAAAAAAAAGGTGATCATCTCTACGGGATCAAAAGCGCTCCAGGATCAGCTCTACAGCCGCGATTTACCCACGGTGGCGAAAGCGCTGAAATACAAAGGGCGTCTGGCCTTGCTGAAAGGGCGTTCTAACTACCTGTGTCTGGAGCGTCTTGAACAGCAGGCGCTGGCGGGCGGCGACCTGCCGGTACAAACCCTGAGCGATGTGATCGTCCTGCGCGCCTGGGCCAACCAGACGGAGGAGGGGGACATCAGCACCTGCGCGAGCGTGCCGGAAGACTCCCCGGCCTGGCCGCTGGTGACCAGCACCAATGACAACTGCCTCGGCAGCGACTGCCCGCTGTATAAGGACTGTTTTGTGGTGAAAGCGCGTAAAACCGCGATGGACGCCGACGTGGTGGTGGTGAACCATCACCTGTTTCTTGCGGATATGGTGGTCAAAGACAGTGGTTTCGGCGAGCTGATCCCGGAGGCGGAGGTGATGATCTTCGATGAAGCCCATCAGCTACCGGACATCGCCAGCCAGTATTTTGGTCAGTCGCTCTCCAGCCGTCAGCTTCAGGATCTGGCGAAAGATATTACCATTGCCTATCGCACCGAACTCAAAGATACCCAGCAGTTGCAGAAGTGCGCGGACCGCCTGGCGCAATGCGCACAGGATTTCCGCTTACAGCTTGGCGAGCCGGGCTATCGCGGCAACCTGCGCGAACTGCTCGCAGACAAAAATATCCAGCGCGCGCTGCTGCTGCTCGATGATGCCCTTGAACTCTGTTACGACGTGGCGAAGCTGTCCCTCGGACGTTCAGCGCTGCTGGACGCCGCTTTCGAGCGCGCCACGCTCTACCGTGGGCGGCTGAAGCGGCTGAAAGAGATCAACCAGCCGGGCTATAGCTACTGGTACGAATGTACCTCGCGCCACTTCACCCTGGCGCTCACGCCGCTGACCGTTGTTGATAAATTCAAAGAGGTGATGGCGCAAAAGCCCGGCACCTGGGTCTTTACCTCGGCCACGCTGTCGGTCAATGACGATCTGCACCACTTTACCGAGCGCCTCGGCATTGAGCAGGCGGAATCCCTGCTTCTGCCGAGCCCGTTCGACTATGAGAAACAGGCGCTGCTGTGCGTGCCGCGCAATCTGCCGCTGCCTAACCAGCCGGGCGCGGCGCGCCATCTGGCGGCCATGCTGAAGCCGATGATTGAGGCCAACAACGGGCGCTGCTTTATGCTCTGCACCTCACACGCCATGATGCGCGAACTGGCCGAGCAGTTCCGCGCCACCATGACGCTACCGGTGCTGTTGCAGGGGGAAACCAGCAAAGGCCAGCTGCTCCAGCAGTTTGTCAGCGCCGGTAATGCCCTGCTGGTGGCGACCAGCAGCTTCTGGGAAGGGGTGGACGTGCGCGGCGATACGCTCTCGCTGGTGATTATCGATAAGCTGCCGTTCACATCGCCGGACGATCCGCTCCTGAAAGCGCGCATGGAGGATTGCCGTCTGCGCGGGGGCGATCCGTTCGACGACGTCCAGCTGCCGGACGCGGTCATCACGCTTAAACAGGGGGTAGGGCGACTGATCCGCGACGTCACCGACCGCGGGGTGCTGGTGATCTGCGACAACCGCCTGGTGATGCGTCCCTACGGCGCCACCTTCCTCGCCAGCCTGCCGCCCGCGCCGCGCACGCGGGATATTAAACGCGCGGTCCGCTTCCTGGCGAACCCGACGGCGGAGTAATTCTTTCCGGAGTGTGTTAAGATGCGCGCCATTTTGTGACTGACCATTGCGAGAGCGCGACGACTGATGCGAATTCTGGCTATTGATACCGCGACAGAGGCCTGTTCCGTTGCCCTGTGGAACGACGGTACGACTTTTGCTCATTTCGAAGAGTGCCCACGGGAACACACCCAACGTATTCTGCCCCTGGTAAAAACCATTTTAACCGAGGGCAACACCTCCTTAACCGACCTCGACGCGCTGGCCTACGGCCGTGGTCCGGGCAGCTTTACGGGCGTACGTATCGGGATAGGCATTGCGCAGGGGCTGGCGCTGGGCGCTGACCTGCCGATGATCGGCGTCTCAACGCTTGCGACCATGGCTCAGGGTGCCTGGCGCATGACCGGCGCCACCCGCGTGCTGGCTGCGATTGATGCCCGCATGGGGGAAGTCTACTGGACGGAGTACACCCGTGACGAAAACGGCGTCTGGCACGGCGAAGAGACGGAAGCGGTGCTTAAACCTGAAGCCGTCACCGGGCGCCTGAAACAGCTCTCCGGTGAGTGGGCGACGGTCGGAACCGGCTGGCCGGCATGGCCTGAGATGGCGAAGGACACCGGCCTTACGCTGGTGGATGGTAACATCCTCCTGCCCGCCGCAGAAGATATGCTGCCGATTGCCTGTCAGCTACTTGCCGCAGGAAAAACCGTGGCGGTTGAACATGCTGAACCGGTTTATTTACGAAACACCGTCGCGTGGAAGAAACTTCCTGGCCGCGAGTGAATCTCAGTAACAGGAACTGAGAAAAAGGAGTCGCATCATGGCGGTTCAGACTAAAGTTGTACGCTTTCTTATGGCAGGCGCGGTTGCCATAGCACTGAGCGGGTGCGTCACCGTTCCTGATGCGATCAAGGGCACCAGCCCGACGCCACAGCAGGATCTGGTACGCGTGATGAATGCCCCGGAGCTGTATGTCGGGCAGGAAGCGCGGTTTGGCGGCAAGGTGGTTGAAGTGATAAACCAGCAGGGTAAAACCCGACTGGAGATTGCCACTGTCCCGCTGGACGACGGCGCGCGGCCTGTTCTGGGTGAAGCCTCGCGCGGGCGGATCTACGCTGACGTCAGCGGCTTCCTCGATCCGGTAGATTTCCGCGGGCAGCTGGTAACCGTCGTCGGGCCGATTACCGGTTCGGTGGCGGGGAAAATCGGCAATACGCCATACAAATTTATGACCATGCAGGTGAACGGCTACAAACGCTGGCGTATCGCCCAGCAGGTGGTGATGCCGCCACAGCCAATCGATCCGTGGATGTGGGGACCGCATCCGTATCGTTACGGCTACGGTGGCTGGGGTTGGTACAATCCAGGCCCTGCACAGGTTCAAACAATCGTAACTGAGTAACTTACTGTTATTGTTAGGAAAGAGACAGCGGCTCAGCCGCTGTCTCTGTTTTTTTACGGATAAAACGAAAAAAAAGAGTGACGCGCTTCGCAACCTGCAATCTGAACAATTAATAAACTGGTACGCTGAGTTAATATAATGTTAACAAACTGTTTATTATCGGGGCTGTGATGACGACGAACACTCATTTCAGAGGTGATGCATTGAAAAAGGTTTGGCTTAACCGTTATCCCGCGGATGTCCCTGCGGAGATCAATCCTGACCGTTATCAATCCCTGATTGAATTATTTGAACACTCGGTACGGCGTTACGCTGACCAGCCTGCATTTGTGAATATGGGCGAAGTGATGACCTTCCGTAAGCTGGAAGAGCGCAGCCGGGCGTTTGCAGCCTATTTACAGGAAGGGTTGGGCTTGCAGAAAGGGGATCGCGTCGCGCTGATGATGCCAAACCTGCTGCAATACCCGGTGGCGCTGTTCGGGATCCTCAGGGCAGGGATGATCGTGGTTAACGTTAACCCGCTCTATACCCCGCGCGAGCTGGAACATCAGTTGAATGACAGCGGCGCGGCGGCGATTGTGATTGTCTCCAACTTTGCCCACACGCTGGAAAAAGTCGTTGAAAGAACCCAGGTTAAACACGTCATCCTGACGCGCATGGGCGACCAGCTCTCTACCGCGAAAGGTACGCTGGTCAACTTTGTCGTTAAATACGTTAAGCGGCTGGTGCCGAAATACCACCTGCCGGATGCCATCTCTTTCCGCCGCGCCCTGCATGCGGGCTACCGGATGCAGTACGTGAAGCCGGAGATCGTGTCCGAGGATCTGGCCTTCCTGCAATACACCGGCGGTACCACCGGCGTGGCCAAAGGGGCGATGCTGACCCACCGTAACATGCTGGCGAACCTTGAGCAGGTTAATGCCACCTACGGGCCGCTGCTGCACCCGGGCAAGGAGCTGGTGATCACCGCGCTTCCGCTGTATCACATTTTTGCGCTGACCATGAACTGCCTGCTGTTTATTGAGCTTGGCGGTCAAAACGTATTGATCACCAACCCGCGCGACATTCCGGGGCTGGTCAAAGAGCTGGCGAAATACCCGTTCACCGCCATGACCGGCGTGAACACCCTGTTTAACGCGCTGCTTAACAATAAAGAGTTCCAGCAGCTCGATTTCTCCACGCTGCACCTCTCTGCGGGTGGCGGGATGCCGGTTCAGCAGGCGGTTGCCGAGCGCTGGGTGAAACTCACCGGGCAATATCTGCTGGAAGGCTATGGCCTGACGGAGTGCGCCCCGCTGGTCAGCGTTAACCCGCATGATATCGACTATCACAGCGGCAGTATCGGTCTGCCGGTCCCGTCGACGGAAGCAAAACTGGTGGATGATGAGGATAACGAAGTGCCTCACGGTGAGCCAGGGGAGCTGTGCGTCAGAGGGCCGCAGGTGATGCTGGGCTACTGGCAACGTCCGGATGCCACGGATGAGATCATCAAAGACGGCTGGCTGCACACGGGCGACATCGCGGTGATGGATGACGAAGGCTTCCTGCGCATCGTCGATCGCAAGAAAGATATGATCCTGGTGTCAGGGTTCAACGTCTATCCGAACGAAATCGAAGACGTGGTGATGCAGCACAGCGGCGTGCTGGAAGTGGCGGCGGTGGGCGTTCCCTCCGGCAGCAGCGGTGAAGCGGTGAAGATATTTGTGGTCAAGAAAGATCCTTCTCTGACCGAGGATGCGCTGATAACGTTTTGTCGCCGTCAGCTGACCGGCTATAAAGTGCCGAAGCTGGTGGAATTCCGGGATGAGCTGCCGAAATCCAACGTCGGGAAGATATTACGACGAGAATTACGTGACGAAGCCCGTGCCAAAGTGGACAATAAGGCCTGAGCTTCACGTTAATCGCCCAGACGCCGGTTAATCCGGCGTTTTTTATGGGCGCAAACAAAAGAGAGTCCGATTTGAATTACCAGATGATCACTACCAACGACGAGCTGGCTTCGCTGTGCGAGGTGACGCGTGAATTTCCCGCTATCGCCCTGGATACGGAATTTGTCCGCACCCGAACGTACTATCCGCAGCTGGGTCTGATTCAGATGTATGACGGCAAACACGTGTCGTTGATTGACCCCCTCGGCATTACCGACTGGGCACCAATGCGCGAGCTGTTGCTGGATACCGCCGTGACCAAATATCTGCACGCGGGCAGTGAAGATCTGGAAGTATTTCTCAACACCTTTGGCATCATGCCGCAGCCGCTGATTGATACCCAGATCCTCGCGGCGTTCAGCGGTCGTCCGCTCTCCTGGGGTTTTGCGGCGATGGTGGAAGAGTACACCGGTCTGACGCTGGATAAGAGCGAATCGCGTACCGACTGGCTCGCGCGTCCGCTGACGGCGCGTCAGCTTGAATACGCCGCGGCAGACGTCTTTTATCTTCTTCCAATTGCCGGCCAGCTCATGAAAGAGGCTGAGGCGTCCGGTTGGCTGTCTGCCGCACTGGACGAGTGCCGCATGACGCAGCAGCGTCGCCAGGAAGTAGTTGATCCGAAAGAAGCCTGGCGTGACATCACCAACGCCTGGCAGCTGCGCACCCGCCAGCTGGCCTGTCTGCAATTGCTGGCTGACTGGCGTCTGCGTAAAGCGCGTGAGCGCGATCTGGCGGTTAACTTCGTGGTGCGTGAAGAACACCTGTGGGCGGTGGCGCGCTATATGCCGGGTAGCCTTGGTGAGCTGGACAGCATTGGCCTTTCCGGAAGTGAGATCCGTTTCCACGGTAAAACGCTGCTCGCGCTGGTAGAGAAAGCTCAGCAACTGCCAGAGGACGCACTGCCAGAACCGCTGCTTAACCTGATGGATATGCCGGGCTACCGCAAGGCGTTCAAAGACATCAAAGCGCTGGTGCAGACGGTGGCGGGGGAAAGCAAACTGAGTGCCGAACTGCTGGCTTCACGTCGTCAGATTAACCAGCTGCTGAACTGGCACTGGAAGTTGAAACCGCAAAATGGTTTACCGGAACTGGTCGCCGGATGGCGGGGGGAACTGATGGCCGAACGCCTGAATACCCTGCTGGAAGGGTATCCGCGCTAAAGAATTGTAGCCCCGGTAAGCGCAGCGCCACCGGGGAAATTGCCGGGAGGCGCGATGCTTACCCGGCCTACAAAATCACAAACGGATTAACGCGACTCTTCCGCTTCCGGAAGCGTCACGTTCAGCTCCAGAATCGAAATATCCCCGTCTTTCTGCTCCAGCTGAACGGTGACCATTTCCGGGTCAATCTGCACGTATTTGCAGATCACTTCCAGAATGTCTTTGCGCAACTGCGGCAGGTAGTGCGGTTCGGCGTCGCTACGACGACGTTCCGCCACAATGATTTGCAGACGTTCTTTTGCGATGTTGGCGGTGCTTTTTTTCCGCGAGAGAAAAAAGTCCAGTAATGCCATAACTTATCCTCCGAACAGGCGTTTGAGGAAACCTTTCTTCTCTTCTTCAATGAAGCGGAAAGGACGTTCTTCTCCCAGCAGACGGTCAACGGTATCCGCATACGCTTTACCTGCGTCTGCCTGTGTATCCAGGATCACGGGCTCGCCCTGGTTAGAGGCGCGCAACACGGACTGATCTTCCGGGATCACGCCAACCAGTTTGATGCGCAGGATCTCCAGCACGTCTTCCATGCTCAGCATGTCACCTTTGTTCACCCGGCCCGGGTTGTAGCGGGTCAGCAGCAGGTGCTCTTTGATTGGCTCCTGGCCATTTTCCGCGCGACGGGATTTCGAGGCCAGAATGCCGAGAATACGGTCGGAGTCACGTACTGACGAGACTTCCGGGTTGGTGGTGATGATGGCTTCATCCGCGAAGTAGAGCGCCATCAAAGCCCCGGTTTCGATACCGGCCGGGGAGTCGCAGACCACGAAGTCGAACTCCATCTTTTTCAGATCGTCGAGCACCTTTTCCACGCCTTCGCGGGTCAGGGCGTCTTTATCACGGGTCTGGGACGCCGGAAGAATGTAGAGGTTCTCGGTACGCTTATCTTTAATCAGCGCCTGGTTAAGGGTGGCATCGCCCTGAATGACGTTCACGAAGTCATACACCACGCGACGCTCGCAACCCATGATCAGGTCCAGGTTACGCAGACCGATATCGAAGTCGATTACGACGGTTTTCTTTCCCTTCTGGGCCAAACCAGTAGCGATGGCCGCGCTGGAGGTGGTCTTGCCAACGCCTCCTTTACCCGAAGTCACAACAATAATGCGTGCCATAGAAATTCCTTGTTAAAAGGGATCAATTTAACGGTTGAACGGTCAAAGCGTTATCTGCCAGTTGCAGACGGGCCGCTTTGCCATAAAATTCGGCTGGGATTTTATCGCTCAGCCAATATTCACCTGCGATAGACACCAGTTCTGCCGTCAGGTGAGTACAAAAAATTTGTGCTTCTCGATCGCCGCTGGCGCCCGCAAGCGCACGCCCACGCATCATACCGTAAACGTGAATATTGCCATCTGCAATCAGTTCTGCGCCCGCACTGACGTGGCTTGTAACAATCAGATCACAGTTTGGCGCATAAATGCGCTGACCGGAACGAACCGGCAGATCAATCAATCGCGTTTTTGTGACTGGGGCTACATTTTGCGCCGGAGGCGGGGGAGCGGGAACGGTTGCAGGCGTTGCACGCGGGGCTTTTTCTTTGCCCTCGTTTAACAAGGGCAAACCCGCGCGTTCAATTTCGGCTTTTAACTCTGCGTCTTTGCAGCCGCTAATACCCACGATGCGCAACCCCGTGGAGACGACGGCCTGCTGGAGTCGCTTCCAGTTAACCGGCCCCTCAAGGTCGCTTACATTGACGACGACAGGAGCATGCTTAAGAAAAGCGGGAGCCTGCGCGATTTTGTCTTCTAACGCCTGACGAATAACCTCGGGTTTTGCATCATGCAAATGAACCACTGATAAGGTGAAGCTACTGCCTTTAAGCTCGATGGGCGTATTTGACATCCTGGCCTTACTCAATTTGCTATTAACCGCAACACATCGCCGCGATATTCCGAAGAGTATCAGGCATGTTATAGTCAGGAGTATATTGAGGCAAGCAACCACCCGTTAATTCAGAGTAAAAACATGTTTTGTGTGATCTACAGAAGTACCAGCCGCGACCAGACCTACCTTTATGTCGAAAAGAAAGACGATTTTTCCCGCGTGCCTGAAGAATTAATGAAAAGCTTTGGTCGACCGCAGTTGGCGATGCTGCTGCCGCTGGACGGCCGTAAGAAGCTGGTGAACGCCGATCTTGAGAAAGTCAAAAAGGCGTTAATCGAGCAGGGCTATTATTTACAGCTTCCGCCGCCACCGGAGAATTTATTAAAACAGCACCTTGAGCTGAGCGGAAAGAAATAAGCCCGGGTCCTTCCGGGAACAACTCATCAACCGATTAGGGGTCGACCATGTATCAACATCATAACTGGCAAGGTGCATTACTGGATTATCCCGTCAGCAAAGTGGTCTGCGTGGGCAGCAACTATGCAAAACATATTCAGGAGATGGGCAGCGCCGTGCCGGAAGAGCCGGTTCTGTTTATTAAGCCAGAAACCGCACTGTGCGATATTCGCCAGCCGCTGGTTCTGCCGCAGGGACTGGGTTCGGTGCATCATGAAGTGGAACTGGCGGTGCTGATCGGCGCGACGCTGCGCCAGGCAACTGAAGAGCATGTAGAGAAGGCGATTGCGGGTTACGGTGTCGCGCTCGACCTGACGCTGCGTGACGTCCAGGGCAAAATGAAGAAAGCGGGGCAGCCGTGGGAAAAAGCCAAGGGTTTTGATAATTCATGCCCGATTTCCGGTTTCGTTCCGGTGAGTGAATTTACCGACGATCCGCAGAACACGCAGCTCAGCCTGAAGGTCAACGGCGAGATCCGCCAGCAGGGAACAACCGCTGACATGATCCATAAGATCGTTCCGCTGATTGCCTACATGAGCCGCTTCTTCACCCTGAAACCTGGTGACGTGATCCTCACCGGCACTCCGGAAGGTGTGGGGCCGCTGCTTGGCGGCGACGAACTGGACGTCAGTTTTAACGGCCTGTCGCTGAAAACCCGCGTGCTGTAAAAGCACCTTGCCGCCTGAAAAGGGCGGCAAAACTTGCATCAACGTGCCAGACTCGTTATAAGGTGCGCTCTATTTTGACGTGTGGACATCCCGATGAACGACATTCCTTTCTGGCAAAGCAAAACTCTCGACGACATGACCGACGCGGAGTGGGAATCGTTGTGTGACGGCTGCGGGCAGTGCTGCCTGCATAAGCTGATGGATGAAGATTCGGACGAGATCTATTTCACCAACGTAGCCTGCAAGCAGTTAAACATCAAAACCTGCCAGTGCCGCAACTATGAGCGCCGTTTCGAATATGAGCCGGACTGCATCAAGTTAACCCGTGAAAATCTGCCGACCTTTGAGTGGCTGCCGCATACCTGCGCGTATCGCCTGCTGGCGGAAGGAAAAGATCTGCCCACATGGCATCCGCTGTTGACGGGGTCGAAAGCGGCGATGCACGGTGAACGTATTTCCGTGCGCCACATTGCGGTGAAAGAGTCCGAGGTGCGCGACTGGGAAGACCACATTATGAATCACCCTAATCGGTGACAATAAAAAACCCGCCGAGGCGGGTTTTTTATTGTGCGCAATTTTGTCGGGTGGCGCTGCGCTTACCCGACCAACAAAACTGACGTTGCCGTTTTGCTTTTACCTTCCAAAAAGATCGCGTTTCTTTGGTTTGAACGGCTGGGCAATCAGCACCAGCAGCGCCACCACAAAGTAGGCGACAAAAATGCCCACCAGCCACTGCGGCATCTCCAGCGTCAGGAACTCCCACTGGCGTACAGAGCAGTCACCGGAGGCCACAAACACCTGCGGCAGCCATTTATCCAGCGGCAGCCAGCTCGGGAAGCGGGCGGCAAAATCACAGGTCATAAACGGCGACGGGTGAAGCTGCATC
Source organism: Enterobacter cloacae complex sp. P18RS (assembly GCF_014982105.1). Taxonomy (NCBI): domain Bacteria; kingdom Pseudomonadati; phylum Pseudomonadota; class Gammaproteobacteria; order Enterobacterales; family Enterobacteriaceae; genus Enterobacter; species Enterobacter cloacae complex sp. P18RS. The sequence goes on from NZ_JADCKV010000010.1 coordinate 109,219, forward strand.
TGGGTGTGCTCCCAGGCAAGCGCAATCCCTTTCCCGGCGCTGTATAGCCAGATGGCAATTGCCGCATAGCGTAACGGTGATTTGGGTGCAATCGCACCTACCAGACCCGCGCCCATAATGCCGAACAGCGCACAACGCTCATAAATACACAGTACGCAAGGTTTCAGCCCCATCACATGCTGAAACCACAGCGCGACCATTTCCAGCGCAAAGGCGGTCAGGGCCATCAACAACCACGCTCCGCGACCGCGTGAGCACTGGTTCAAAAATCGCAACATAATCATTTCCCTGGAACATGCTTAGACAGCGCAGTGTAAACGAATTTTAATGCGCCGCAAGTATACCTGCTTGCAATAACCATTGCGTACAGGGAACGAGAGTAATTTTGATGCACAGCAAACCAACCAGGGTAAGCACCAGCGTATACGGCAGCGCCATCCAGACCATTCTTCCATAAGAAAGTCGTATGAGTGGTGCCAGCGCCGAGGTCAGCAGGAAGAGGAATGCCGCCTGACCGTTCGGGGTTGCCACGGAGGGGAGGTTGGTTCCGGTGTTGATCGCCACCGCCAGCAGCTCGAACTGTTCACTGCTGACAATCCCTTGCTCCATCGCGGCTTTGGCCTCATTGATGTATACCGTCCCGACAAAGACGTTATCGGATATAGAGGACAACAGACCGTTAAACAAATAGAACAGCGTTAGCTGCGAATCTGGCGTAGCCTGAAGCACAAACGCGATGATCGGCGCGAACAGATGTTGGTCAATAATCACCGCCACGACCGCGAAAAACACTGCCAGCAGGGCGGTAAACGGCAGCGCTTCGGTAAAGGCTTTTCCGATAGCATGTTCGTCCGTAACGCCGCCCAGGCTGGTTGCAAGGATAATTACCGACAGGCCAATCAGCCCCACCTCGGCAAGGTGGAAGGCCAGCGCAGCGATAAGCCACACGCCGATGAAACCCTGTGCAATCAGGCGCAGCGTCTCCTGGCGCGTGCGTTGTTTGCGGCTCTGCTCGTCAAACTTATGCAGCTCCTGGCGGACCTGATCGGGCAACTTCGCGCCATACCCAAAGAGGTTGAATTTTTCGACCAGCACACAGGTGGCTAACCCGCAGACCAGCACGGGCACGCTGACGGGTGCCATGCGCAGGAAAAATTCGCCAAAATGCCATTCAGCCGCTTTGGCGATAATCAGGTTTTGCGGCTCCCCGACCATGGTCATCACGCCGCCCAGCGCCGTCCCCACGCCCGCATGCATCATCAGGCTGCGCAGAAACGCGCGGAACTGTTCCAGCACATCGCGGTTGTGCGCCTCAACGTGGCTGTCGTCCTGCAAGTTATCGCCAGGACGAGACGAGGCCACCCGGTGGTAAATCCCGTAAAAGCCGACGGCGACGCTGATCACCACCGCAACGACCGTCAGCGCATCCAGGAAGGCAGAGAGGAAGGCCGCGGCGAGGCAAAACGCCAGCGAGAGCAGCGTTTTCGACGGAATGCTCAGCAGCAAACGGGTGAAGATAAACAGCAGAAGCTGCTTCATAAAGTAGATCCCCGCCACCATGAAGATCAGCAGCAGCAGGACTTCAAGATTCGACGCTATCTCGTTTTTAACATGCTCCGCGCTGGTCATTCCGATGACCACGGCTTCCAGCGCCAGCAGCCCGCCGGGCAACAGCGGATAGCACTTCAGCGCCATCGCCAGGGTAAAGATAAACTCGGCGACCAACATCCACCCGGCAACGAAGGGATCCAGCAAAAAGATAACGGGATTAACGACCAGGAATACCAGTAAAGTAAGTTTGTACCAGTCAGGTGACTGACCTAAAAAGTTGCGCCACAGCGCGCGCCCAAATGAAATTTCCACGACAGACGTCCTTTACCCGTCAAATAAGACAAGACATCAGTATACGCAAAAATGGCGGCAGAGCGGGGGATTAAGCCATTTGTAAATTTCATAAAAATGAAACGGCGATCCCTCTTTTCTGTCTCTGCTGCGCTATCTGCCTCTGCGCGCCTCTGGTATGATGAGTGCAATTTGCTAAAGCTGTGTAATGGAAATCTCACTATGGTCATTAAGGCGCAGAGCCCGGCGGGTTTCGCGGAAGAGTACATCATTGAAAGCATCTGGAATAATCGTTTCCCTGCGGGATCAATTCTACCTGCTGAACGCGAACTCTCTGAACTGATTGGCGTCACCCGTACCACGCTGCGAGAAGTGCTCCAGCGTCTGGCGCGCGATGGCTGGTTGACGATACAGCATGGCAAACCCACTAAGGTGAATAACTTCTGGGAAACGTCCGGGCTGAACATTCTGGAAACGCTGGCGCGTCTCGACCACGAAAGCGTACCGCAGCTGATTGATAATCTGCTTTCCGTGCGCACCAACATCGCCACCATTTTCATCCGCACCGCGTTTCGTCAGCATCCTGAAGATGCGCTGAAGGTGCTTGCCACCGCTAATGAGGTGGAAGACCACGCGGATGCCTTTGCGACCCTGGATTACAATGTGTTCCGCGGTCTGGCGTTTGCTTCCGGCAATCCGGTTTACGGTCTGATCCTGAATGGAATGAAAGGGTTATATACGCGCATTGGTCGTCACTACTTTGCTAACCCTGAAGCCCGCAGCCTGGCGCTCGGCTTCTACCATAAACTGAGCAAACTCTGCACCGAAGGGCTGCACGATCAGGTCTATGAAACGGTGCGTCGTTACGGCCACGACTCCGGTGAAATCTGGCACCGGATGCAGAAAACGCTGCCGGGTGATTTAGCGATTCAGAGTCGCTGAAATAAAAAACCTCTCGATTGAGAGGTTTTTTTTCGCCGGGTGGCGCTTTGCTTACCGGGCCTAAAAACCCGTAGGCCGGGTAAGCAAAGCGCCACCCGGCAACAAACTACAGCGTATTCAACCGCGCCGGACACCGGTCCAGCAGCTCCACGCTGCCATCTTCGTTCTGCTGCTCCAGCAACACGTCAAATCCCCACAGGCGATGCACATGCTTCAGCACTTCCTTACGCCCCTTATCCAGCGGCGCGCGGTTGTGCGGAATATAGCGCAACGTCAGGGAGCGGTCGCCGCGCAGATCCACGTTCCAGACCTGAATGTTCGGTTCAAGATTACTCAGGTTGTACTGGGATGACAGGCGCGAGCGGATCTCGCGATAGCCCTCTTCGTTGTGGATCGCGGAGATCTCCAGGTAGTTGTTGCGGTCATCATCCAGTACGGTGAAGAAGCGGAAATCACGCATGATCTTCGGCGACATGAACTGGCTGATAAAGCTCTCATCCTTAAAATCACGCATCGCGAAGTGCAGCGTTTCCAGCCAGTCGGAACCGGCAATATCCGGGAACCAGTATTTGTCCTCTTCGGTGGGCGACTGACAAATACGCTTGATATCCTGGAACATGGCAAAGCCGAGCGCGTACGGGTTAATGCCGCTGTACCACGGGCTGTTATATGCCGGCTGGAATACCACGTTGGTGTGGCTGTGCAGAAACTCCATCATAAACCGCTCGGTGACTTTTCCTTCGTCGTACAGATGGTTAAGAATGGTGTAGTGCCAGAAGGTCGCCCAGCCTTCGTTCATCACCTGGGTCTGCTTCTGCGGATAGAAATACTGGCTCACCTTGCGCACGATGCGCAGGATCTCACGCTGCCACGGCTCCAGCAGCGGGGCGTTTTTCTCCATAAAGTAGAGCAGGTTTTCCTGCGGCTCGGAAGGGTAGCGACGCGCCTCGGCGACGGTTTTCTCCTCTTCACGTTTCGGCAGGGTGCGCCACAGCATATTCACCTGGCTTTGCAGATACTCCTCGCGGCTCTTCTGCCGGGCTTTCTCTTCCTGCAATGAGATCTTCTGCGGACGCTTATAGCGGTCAACGCCGTAGTTCATCAGCGCGTGGCAGGAGTCCAGCAGCTTCTCCACCTCGTCCACGCCGTAGCGCTCTTCGCAGTCGGTAATGTATTTGCGGGCGAAGATCAGGTAATCGACGATGGAGCTGGCGTCCGTCCAGCTGCGGAACAGATAGTTATTTTTGAAGAACGAGTTATGTCCATAGCAGGCGTGCGCCATCACCAGCGCCTGCATGGTAATGGTGTTCTCTTCCATCAGGTAGGCAATACACGGGTTAGAGTTAATGACGATTTCATACGCCAGTCCCTGCTGCCCGTGCTTATACAGCCGCTCTGTCTCAATGAATTTTTTGCCAAACGACCAGTGCGGATAGTTAATTGGCATCCCGACGCTGGAGTAAGCGTCCATCATCTGTTCCGAGGTGATGACTTCAATCTGATGGGGATAGGTATCCAGACGATAGAGTTTGGCCACCCGGTCGATCTCCGCCAGGTAGACATCCAGCAACTCGAAGGTCCAGTCGGGTCCATCGCTCAGACGGGTGCTGTCCCTGGACATGGAATCTAGTGTAGCCATTAGCGCGCCCTCGTTGTTGGTCGCTCTCTCTGACTGGAGAGCCTCCTTTCAAGCATAGATCACCCCATTCAAATACGCGGGGCGCAGAAATTTTTTCTTTGCGATTTCGCGTTTTCGATACGGCAAATAATGCGGTGCTCACAGAATTTTCTACTGGTTAAAAATAACGCGCAGCAGGAGATCCCAAATAAGCGCCATCCCCTGATACAGCGGGATATGTGAGTTGAGTCACCATAAAAAAGTCATATGTTGAATAATATTTTCAACTAGGTTATCAATCTGTAATTAGATGATTGTTCTTTTGCTCATAATGGAGTGGCTATGCGTGTTGTCATACTGGGAAGTGGTGTCGTTGGCGTAACCAGCGCCTGGTATTTGAGTCAGGCGGGACATGAGGTTACCGTTATCGATCGCGAATCCGGTCCGGCGCTGGAAACCAGTGCGGCGAATGCGGGGCAAATCTCTCCGGGCTACGCTGCGCCGTGGGCGGCCCCGGGCGTTCCGCTGAAGGCGATCAAATGGATGTTTCAGCGACATGCGCCGTTGGCGATAAGTCTTGACGGCACGCAGTTCCAGCTTAAATGGATGTGGCAGATGCTGCGCAACTGCGACACCCGCCACTATATGGAAAACAAGGGGCGTATGGTGCGGCTGGCGGAATACAGCCGCGACTGCCTGAAGGCGCTGCGTGCCTCAACGGGCATTGAATATGAAGGGCGTCAGGGCGGCACACTTCAGCTGTTCCGTACCGCGCAACAGTACGAAAACGCGACCCGCGATATCGCCGTGCTTGAAGATGCGGGCGTACCGTATCAGCTGCTGGAAGCCAGCCAGCTGGCGCAGGTGGAGCCAGCGCTTGCCGAGGTCGCGCACAAGCTGACGGGCGGTCTGCGTTTACCGAACGATGAAACCGGCGACTGCCAGCTATTCACCCAGCGTCTGGCGCGCATGTGTGAGCAGGCCGGGGTGAAATTCCGCTTCAATACTACTGTCGACAAACTGCTGTCGGAAGGTGAGAAGATTTACGGCGTGAAGTGTGGGGAAGAGGTAATTAAAGCCGATGCCTACGTGATGGCGTTTGGCTCCTACTCAACCGCGATGCTGAAAGGGATCCTGGATATCCCGGTCTATCCGCTGAAAGGCTACTCCCTGACCATCCCGGTGAAAGAGGACAGCGGCGCGCCGGTCTCGACCATTCTTGATGAAACCTACAAAATCGCCATCACCCGCTTCGATAACCGGATCCGCGTCGGCGGCATGGCGGAAATCGTGGGCTTCAATACCGAGCTGCTCAAACCGCGTCGTGAAACGCTGGAGATGGTCGTGGGCGATCTCTTCCCGCGCGGCGGCTTCATTGAGCAGGCAACGTTCTGGACCGGCCTGCGCCCAATGACCCCGGACGGCACGCCGATTGTGGGCCGTACACCATACAAAAATCTGTGGACTAACACCGGCCACGGCACGCTTGGCTGGACCATGGCCTGCGGTTCGGGCCAGCTGCTGAGCGACCTGATCTCCGGAAGGACGCCGGCAATTCCGTTTGACGATTTGAGCGCCGCACGCTATCAATCAGGGTTTACCCCATCGCGTCCACAACACCTGCACGGCGCGCATAATTAAGGAGTCGTCATGTCCCGTCCCATTCTGGCCCAGCTGGATTTGCAGGCGCTGAAGGATAACCTGCAAATTGTTCGCCGTGCTGCGCCGGGTTCTCGTGTCTGGTCGGTGGTGAAAGCCAACGCCTACGGTCATGGTATCGACCGTATCTGGAGTGCGCTCGGCGGCACCGATGGTTTTGCCTTGCTGAATCTGGAAGAGGCCATCCTGCTGCGCGAGCGCGGCTGGAAAGGACCGATCCTGCTGCTGGAAGGATTCTTTCATGCGCAGGATCTGCCTCTGCTGGATAAGTACCGCCTGACGACCAGCGTTCACAGTAACTGGCAGATCAAGGCCATCCAGGACGCGAAGCTGCATGCCCCGCTGGATATCTATCTCAAAGTGAACAGCGGGATGAACCGTCTGGGCTTCCAGCCTGAACGGGTGCATACGGTCTGGCAGCAGCTTCGTGCGTTGAAAAACGTCGGTGAGATGACGCTGATGGCGCACTTCGCCGATGCGGAAAAGCCGGACGGCATTGCCGATGCCATGGTCCGCATTGAGCAGGCGGCAGAAGGTCTGGACTGTCCGCGCTCGCTGTCGAACTCAGCGGCAACGCTCTGGCATCCCGAGGCGCACTACAACTGGGTACGTCCGGGGATCGTACTGTACGGCGCGTCACCCTCAGGTCAGTGGCAGGATATCGCCAACAGCGGCCTGAAGCCGGTGATGACGTTACGAAGCGAGATTATCGGCGTGCAAACCCTGAAAGCGGGCGATACGGTGGGCTATGGCAGCCGCTATCGGGCAGCAGGTGAACAGCGCATCGGTATCGTGGCGGGAGGCTATGCAGATGGTTATCCGCGCATCGCCCCGAGCGGCACGCCGGTGTGGGTCGATGGCGTGCGCACGGGCACGGTAGGCACCGTCTCAATGGACATGCTGGCCATCGATTTGACGCCGTGTCCCCAGGCGGGGATCGGGTCACCGGTTGAGCTGTGGGGCAACGAGGTTAAAATTGATGATGTGGCCGCTGCGGCGGGCACCGTCGGGTATGAGCTGATGTGCGCGCTGGCGTCAAGAGTGCCTGTTGTGACGGTGTAACATGTGTGTGTGCCGGGTGGCGGCTTCGCCTTACCCGGCCTACAAAAGCCCGAACGTAGGCCGGGTAAGCGTTAGCGCCACCCGGCAAAAAAGCAGCTACTCCGCCTCCTCCTCCATCGGCCTTACGCCGACTTTGCGCACCGCGTTATCTTCTTTCTCCGCTACCGTCCAGATCATCCCGGCAAACTCCACCTGGTCACCGACGACCGGCGCAGCCCCTAATAATTGCTGAATAATTTCACCCAGTGTTTGCTGGTTATCGCGATTCTCCAGTCCACCTTCCAGGCCATAAATCAGCGCCACATCCGCAAAGCGGGCGCTGGCTTCGAGGATAAAATCGCCGAAGAAACGCTGATCCAGCGCCACCGGGGGCGACTGGCTGAACAGCTTGCCGAGGGCAGGCAGGTCGCGCTCGCGGCCAATCACGCAGAGGATATCGTTCTCACGCAGCCGCGTGCTGCCGGTCGGGTGAAGCAGGGCGTTATCCCGGAACAGGGCGGCAATGCGCGTTTCAGCGGGCATATGCAGATCGCGCAGGGACGCGCCCACGCACCACTTATCGGCGCTTAGCTGGTAGACAAACTGTTCCCAGGGATTCTCAGGGTGAATATCCAGCCCCACGCGGGAGACCGGCCAGCCAATGGGCGGTACCACCACTTTGGCTTTTTTCGCCGCCCAGCCCAGAGACGTTCCCTGGAACAGCAGCGACACCAGCACTACGAAGAAGGCGACGTTGAAGAACAGACGGGCGTTGTCCAGCCCGGCCATCATCGGGAACACTGCCAGAATAATCGGCACCGCGCCGCGCAGCCCCACCCAACTGATAAATATCCGCTCACGCAGGTTAAACCCGCGGAACGGCAGCAGCCCGGCAAACACCGACAGCGGACGGGCGAAGAAGATCATCCAGGCCGACAAAAGCAGCGCCGGTACGGCGATAGGCAGCAGGTCTGACGGCGTCACCAGCAGGCCCAGCACCAGGAACATGGCGATCTGCGCCAGCCAGGCCAGACCGTCGAAGTTCTGCAAGATGGCGTGACGGTTGCGAATCGGTCGGTTGCCCAACAGGAAACCGCAAAGGTAAACCGCCAGAATACCGCTGCCGTCCAGCGCGGTGGTGACGGCAAAGATCAGGATCCCACCGCTCAGGGCCAGCAGCGGGTAAAGGCCGGAAGGCAGCGTAATACGGTTAATCGTATGCTGTAACAGGTAACCGCCGCCGAGACCAATGATAATCCCGAGGCCAAACTGCTGGAGGATGTGCCAGGCGAACATCCAGCTCAGGCCGGTTTCGTGCTGCTGGATCATCTCAATCAGGGTAATGGTCAGGAACACCGCCATCGGATCGTTACTGCCGGATTCAATCTCAAGCGTGGAGCCCACGCGTTCGTTCAGCCCCTTGCCGCCGAGCAGCGAGAAAACCGCCGCCGCATCGGTAGAGCCGACAATCGCGCCAATCAGCAGGCCTTCCATTATATCGAGGTTAAACAGCCAGGCCGCCATCATGCCGGTCAGGCCGGAGGTGATCAGCACGCCGACGGTCGCCAGAGACAGCGCCGGGCCTAAGGCAACGCGAAACGAACTTGCCTGGGTGCGCATTCCGCCGTCCAGCAGAATCACCGCCAGCGCGAGGTTACTCACCATATAGGCGAAAGGGTAATTATCGAAGGGGATACCGCCGATACCGTCGATCCCGGCAAGCATGCCGATAGCCAGGAAAATGACAAGAATAGGTATGCCAAGACGCGATGAAAATGAACTTAATAAAATGCTAAAGGTTACCAGGATGGAACCCAGAATGAAAAGACTGATTATCGCTGTGGCACCCAATGTCGTCTTACTCCCACCTCAATGTGAACGCTGTTATTAAAACCCTAACATAATAACAACGTTAACTGCGTTTTATTGAGGGGGAATAACGGCTTTTTTATGCCTTTAAGACCGGATGACCGCTGATTGTTAACCGACTTCCTGAATTATCGTGTACAAGGTGCGCCTGGGCACCCAGCGGCAGGGTAACGGTTTGCTGCTCATGGCCGAAATCCAGACCGGCGATCACCGGGATATCCAGCCGGGAACGAATGAAATCAATCATCGTCTCCAGGGAATAGCCTGCATCGTAATCGTTGGGGGCTGAACCACTAAAACTGCCCAGCACAATGGCCGACTGCCGATCCAGAATCCCGGCGTGATACAGCTGCAACAGCATACGTTCGACGCGGAACGGGTGTTCGTTGATATCTTCCAGCACCAGTATGCCGTCCGTGATCTGCGGTAGCCACGGCGTTCCAATCAGCGACACCAGCATCGCGAGGTTGCCTCCCCACAGCTGTCCTTCACATTCCCAGTGCGGTCCATTGCCTTGCCACTCGACGGTGAACGTCGGGTTTTGCAGGGCGCGCCAGAAATGGTCCTGCGTAAACGCATCCAGTTCCGGCGCACCAAAGTTGCCGGCCAGCATCGGGCCGCTAAAGGTAATGACGTTATGCAAAGCCAGCAGGCCGAGCTGGATCGCCGTGAAATCGCTGTGTCCGCAGATTAACAGCGGATCCTGCTGCTGGCGCGCGGCCAGCCCGGCCCAGTCGATGCTCTCCAGCAGCCGGCTTGCGCCATAGCCGCCGCGCACGGCCAGCACAATGGTGTTTTCACCTTCCAGCGTCGTCAGGCTGTTGATATCGCTCAGTCTCTGCGCCTCCGTACCGGCAAAACGCTGCATGCGGCGGGTGATAATTGTCTGATTTTCTACCTGATGGCCCATTTCCAGCAGGCGCTGAACGCCCCGCTGTGCCGCCTCCTGGTTGATGCAGTAGCCTGACGGTGCGATGAGATGAAACTGAGGCATGGCAATTCCTTGCTGAATGAGAATCTAATTGTCTATATCATGCCGCTTATACGCCGCCTGCTTCAAGGGGCGACGTACCGCGATGACCGGCTATAAGGATAGATGACGTGAAATTGAGATGGTTTGCTTTTTTGATTGTGCTGCTCGCTGGCTGTAGTTCAAAACATGATTATCAAAATCCCCCCTGGAACCCTGAAGTGCCGGTAAAGCGGGCCATGCAGTGGATGCCGATCAGCGAACAAGCCGGGAAGGCCTGGGGCGTGAGCCCGCGTCTGATCACGGCGATCATTGCCGTGGAATCCGGTGGCAACCCGACGCTGGTGAGTAAATCGAATGCGGTGGGGCTGATGCAGTTAAAAGCCTCGACGGCGGGAAGAGAGGTCTATCGCTACATGGGCTGGAAGGGACAGCCATCCACCAGCGAGCTGAAAAACCCGGAACGTAATATCTCTATGGGAACCGCTTACCTGAGTATTCTCGAGCATGGCATTCTGAAGGGGATTGACGATCCGGAAGTGATGCAATATGCGCTGGTGGTGTCGTACGTTAACGGAGCCGGCGCGCTGCTCCGAACCTTCTCATCCGATCGCAAAGAGGCGATAGAAGAGATTAACGATATGGATAAAGATGAATTCTTCGAGCACGTGGTGAAGAATCATCCGTCAGCACAGGCTCCACGTTATATCTGGAAAGTACAGAAAGCGATGGACGCCATGTAACGCCTTTGTCGGGCGGCAGCATGCTGCCCGACGCCTTTCAGCGCACTTTGTTCGCGCGTTCCCGCGCTTCACGCTCCAGTGAGAAGATGATGCGCTGTAGTTCGCGTTCGGCGCCTGGCCCGACATTCAGAAAGCGAAAGCTCAGTCGCGGCGTGGTAATGGTTTCGTTTTTGCTGTCCACCACCTTACGCTCGCTGATGGCAATCAGCTGGGCGTCAAACCAGAAGCGTCCCCATCCGCCCATATCCAGCTCAATCTGACTAAAACGCATGCCTTCCACCAGTCCTTCCGGCTTCGGCGTATCCATTAACGCGCCCATCCCGCCCAGTGACAGGTCGAAGAGACGAAAGCGGATCTCTTTTTTGTCCGGCATTTTTGCCTTACAGAAATAGGCCGGGTGAAGCGGGGCGCTGATGCGAAAAAACTCGCGGCGTTGCACGAACCAGAGGTTAGCGGGCAGGGGAGCGATAAACGCAGGCAAACCCTGGTACGCGATCGTGGTCAGGCGGGGCAGTATAAACTCGACTTTAGCCCCCTGCGTTTCGGCCATCACCGAGAGGTTTTCTGCCTGGAGCGCGGCACGGTTTTCTTCGCTCTGGCTACCCAGATCCACGATCAGGTGTTCTGCCGTCACGTCCAGGATCTTACTGATAAACTGGCTGGTTGACCAGTTGATGCGCAGCGGCACCTCGCCCTTTTTCAGGTCGCGTAATACCCCTAATACAGCCAGCGGATTTTGTTTCAGGAACTGCTCACTGTAGCTACTCACGCCAGATGGCTCCTCGATAGATGACAGACTGTCTCTGGGTTATCGGCACGCTGACATGAAACTTAATACAAACGATCTGTTTTTCTCCGCCGATATTGATTTGCTAATGGAAATGATAATAATTGGCGTTCCCAATACCATCTAATAACAAGACGACACTATGAGCACCTCACGTTTTGCGTTATGCGCGTTGGCAGGCGCCGTCACGCTGGCATTGCAAACACAGGCTTTTGCAGAAGAACCCACCATCGTGGTGACCGGTACAGAGCAGGGCAGCGCGCTCCCTGCCTGGACCAACAGCGCCACGAAATCAGCCGTCGCGGAAAGTAAAACGCCCCAGGTGATCAACACCATCGCCGCTAAAGAGATTGAGCAGCGGCACGCCAGTTCGGTAAACGAGATCCTGCGCTATGCGCCGGGCGTTTCCACGGAGGTGCGCGGGAGCACCTCTTACATGAGCGAGTACAAAATCCGCGGGTTCAACGTCGAGCAGGAGTTCTACAACGGCCTGCAACTTCCCTATAACGTCACCGGTAACACTAAAGCGCGAATCGATCCGCTGCTGATTGAGAGCGTCGATATCCTGAAGGGGCCGTCATCCGTGCTGTATGGCGGTGGCTCCCCGGGCGGGCTGGTCAATATTCAGAGTAAAAAGCCGCAGAAAGAGGCGAAAACAGAACTGGGCTTTAACACCGGAAACCGCAATCTGAAAGAGGGGTACCTGGACTCCACGGGGCAGATTGCGACCAGCGACTGGAACTATCGCCTGCTGGGTAAAGCGACAGAGAGTGACGAACAGGCGCACACCACGCGCTATGAAAACTATCTGGTGGCCCCCTCCGTGACCTGGCAGCCGGATGACAAAACGCGCCTGACCATTGACGCGCTGGCGCAAAATACGCCGAGCCTGACGCCGTCTGATCCGATGCCGCTAAGCTATCTACGGTCTAAATACGCCGATCGTCGTGACTATGCCGGGGATGAGTGGAGCGGCTTTAAGCAGCGTCAGTGGATGCTGGGCTACAGCTTTGAACATGAGTTTGACAGTGGCTGGGGCTTTAGCCAGAAAGCGCGCTACTTTGACGTGGACACCCACCAGCGCAGCGCCTATTCAACCGGGACGGGCAGCGAGGTCTACCAGCTTAACCGCTTCGCCTATACCACGGATGAAGATTTACAGAGCTTCAACATTGATAACCAGGTCACCCGAACCGTCGCGCTGGGGGACTGGAAACATCATCTGCTGGCGGGCTTTGACTACCAGAAGCTGAACTCTCACTTCCATTATCGTTACGCCTCGTCCACACCGGGTATCGATATGCGTAATCCGGATCACTCGCAGATCGATAACGATGCGCTGGGGCTTGAAACCGCGCAGAAAAACCGTCTCAGCTATCAGCAGAATGGCTATTACCTCCAGGATCAGATTGCGTTTGGCGGGCTGAACGTGCTGGCCAGCCTGCGCTATGACGACTACCGTTCTGTCACCACCAACTATCTGCAAAACGGTGACAAAGCCTGGGTATCGCAGGATCGCCTCACTAAGCGACTGGGCGCGCTTTATGCCTTTGACAATGGTCTCTCGCCGTTTATCAGCTATTCGGAAGGGTTCGCCCCGGTATCGCCGCAGGGCACGTTGACCGCGAAAGACGTTAAGCCCACCACCAGCAAGCAGGTGGAGGGTGGGGTGAAATACCTGCTGGCGGATTACGCAACCACCTTCACCGCCTCGGTGTTTAACATTCGTCAGAAAAATGTGGTGACCAGCGATCCGGGCTTCCTCAACTATCGCCAGACCGGGGAAGTGGAATCGAAAGGTGCGGAGCTTTCCGCTATGAGTCGTCCAACGGATAACCTGACGCTGATTGCCAACTATGCCTACACCCACGCCATCAATACCGAAGATGACAAGTACCAGGGCAAACGACCGACGCAGGTCCCTGAGAACGCCTTTAATCTGTGGGGAGATTACACCTTTGACAGCACACCGCTGAAAGGGTTAACGCTGGGGGCAGGGGCACGCTACACCGGGCCGATGGAGATCTCGCCAGCCAACGACGCAGGCAAGCTGGGCGGTACGACGCAATACGATCTGGCGGCATCTTACCGCATGGGCGAGCTGGCGCCATCGCTGGAGGGGCTGACGCTGAAAGCGAGCGCGCAGAACGTCACCAACAAAGAGACGCTCACCTGCTATGACGCGACCAACTGCTGGATAGGCCGCGACCGCACGTTCCAGGTCGGGGCGAGTTACAGCTTCTGAAAAAAGCCCGGTGGCGCTTCGCTACCGGGCCAATCTATTGCACGGAACCGTCCCCTCGCCCCACCGGGGAGAGGGTCAGGGTGAGGGGCGCTACTGCGCCGCCTGTTTCGCAGGTGCAACATCATCGTTTGCCGCAGGCTGATTCTCCGGTACGCTGTCGCACGGCTTCTCTTTCGGGCAGACCATGTCCAGCATCCTGAGCGTCACGCCGTTACTCCAGCCGAAACCGTCCTGCAACGGATACTCACCGCCGCCACCGCCAGTACCGGTCGAAGAGACATCGTACTTCTCAACCAGTTTCTTCTCGCGATCGTAGGTATGCTGAACGTTTTTCAGGAAACGCCAGGTTACGTCCATCGCCACTTTCTGCTGACCATAGTTCTGCAACCCTTCCACCGCTACCCACTGCAACGGCGCCCAGCCGTTCGGCGCATCCCACTGCTGCCCGCTGTTGATGGTGGTGGTAGAAATACCGCCCGGTTTCAGCAGGCGTGACGACGCGGCTGCGGCCACTTTATCCGCGCGATCCTGTGATGCGGCCTTCACATACAGCGGGAAGAGGGCTGCGGCCGTCAGCTGATTACGCACCTTCCCGGTTTTCAGATCGTAATCCGCATACCAGCCCTCTTTATCGTTCCACAGGTGGCTTTCCATGGCTTTCTGACGTGCGGAGGCCAGCGCGTCATATTTACTTGCACTGGCGTTATCGCCGTCTTCCTGACTGGCGCGGGCCAGCAGTTTTTCCATCTTAAACATCAGCGCATTCAGATCCACCGGTACGATGCTGGTGGTGCGGATGGTACCCAGCTTCTGTGGATCGTCCATCCAGCGGGAGCTGAAATCCCAGCCCGAGGCCGCGGCAGAGCGCAGATCGCGGTAAATCTCGGTGGCCGGACGGTTAGGGTTATTTTTGGCGGTGGTCACGTCATCCAGCCACGACTCAGGGCGCGGCGTGTCCCGATCGTCCCAGTAGCGGTTGAGGATCGAGCCGTCATCCAGCTTCACCACGCGTTTGTTCGCCTGACCAGGCTGGAGCCCATCAGCCCCCTCCATCCAGTAAGCGTACTCTTTCTCCATCTGCGGACGGTATTTCTTCAACGCGTCGCTGTCATGCGTGGCCAGCAATTCCACCATCAGCGAGAAGAAAGGCGGCTGAGAGCGGCTCAGGTAGTAGCTGCGGTTACCGTTAGGGATATGGCCCCAGGTATCAAGCTCGTAAGCGAAGTTGTCCACCATGTCGCCGATCTTATCCCAGTGGCCGCTCTCGGCCAGCCCCAGCATGGTGAAATAGCTGTCCCAGTAATAGACTTCGCGGAAGCGTCCTCCCGGCACGACATAGGGCTTTGGCAGGGGCAGGAGGGAGTCCCATTTGTTCGCTTTGTCAGTGGTGCGGGTCAGTACAGGCCACAGATCGTCTATGTGTTCGCGCAGGCTCTGGCCTTCAGGGGGAACGTATTTCTCACCTTCCTTCGGCAGGATAAAGTTCATCTCTACGAAGTGGCGCAGGTCAAAACCGGACTGGGTATGCTGCATCCGGTAATCCGCCAGGATGGTTAGCGGGTCGCTTTTGGGAACGGCATCCGCGAAGGTTTTCTGATCCGGGAACAGTTTGGCGCTCTGTACTTCATTAAAGAGGGGGCCAAGGAGAATATCAGGTGAGCTTTGCTGGCTCGTTGGCTGGTCTTCAGCATAACCAAATGCGGTAACACCGAGTAGGGCGCCTGCCAACGTAAGGTGTAACAAGCCAGGGCGTAGCATTCGAGTTTTTATCATCGGTTCATCTCCATTCGTCGCTGGGCAGCGTCACCGCTGTCGTCAATCACCTGAAAACCTTAGACGAATATTGCCCGCTTCGCGTGTTAGATATCCCATTTTGCGCATTACCAGACAATTTACCGCCGCGCCCGGACGCGAGAAGCGCGCCGAAAACTATTTACTCGGGGAATGTTTTTTGGGGAATGATTTTAATTAAATATCCTGTCAGGGCACACTATGAATATTGACCAGGCTTATGGGTTGCAACCTTTTTTAATTCTGTGAACGGGGTTGTGTTTCTTTATTACATTCCGCGAATAACTTTCCGTGAAGGTCACACAAAGTAAAAAAACATAACCGACATAACAAAAAACATAATAGCCTGCCGAAAAACATTTAGACGAAATAGAGTGGCCCATCACTTCGGGTATTCACTTTTATTTCAGGATGGATTCTATGCAATTAAAAAAAATGGTTGTCCTCGTGGGGGCACTCTGTTCTGGCTCTCTTTTTGCGGCACAAAGCGCGACGAGCGTAGATGAAAAACTGGCGCAACTGGAGGCGCAAATCGAGGCGTTGAAACAACAGCAGGCGGCCAGTCAGCAGGCTGCTCCCGTGGTCGTCCAGTCAGAAGAGCCCGTCAATAAAGACGCACCACCGAAGCTGACGCTTTCGGGCTTTGGAGATATAAAATTTTATGGCGATGTGGAATTTAATATGGATGCTGCCAGCAAAACCGGCAGTCTGACTTCTGTTAAGCAAAGTGCTAATAGCGACTGGGCACCGGGAGATAAAGAACGGTGGGATATTAATGGTCGTATTTTGCTGGGGTTTGATGGTTATCGAAAAATGGATAACGGCCATTTTTCCGGATTTTCTGTACAACCACTGGGCGATTTGGCAGGGCAAATGTACCTTGATGATGCGGTATTTTTCTTTGGCGCAGAAAACGACTGGGAAATTAAAGTTGGACGTTTTGAAGCCTACGATATGTTCCCGCTCAACCAGGATACCTTTGTTGAATACTCAGGCAATACAGCGGACGATCTTTATAGCGACGGCTATGGTTACATTTATATGCTGAAAGAGGGGCGTGGCCGTACCGACAGCGGCGGTAACTTCCTGATGAGTAAAACGCTGGATAACTGGTATTTCGAGCTGAATACGCTGTTCAAAGACGGCAGCGATCTGTACGTCGACCAGCGCTACCATGGCGCGGAACTGGAAAATGATAAGAACGTCGCCTATGTCCGGCCAGTTATTTCGTGGCAGGACGGCCCGTTCTCAACGGCCGTCGCCATGGAAACCAATCTGGTCAACAATGCTTATGGCTATCGGGATGACGCGGGTCGTTGGGTCGATCAGTCTGACCGCACCGGTTACGGATTCACGATGACCTGGGATGGTCTGAAAGCCGATCCTGAGGATGGCATAGTCGTGAATCTCAACACAGCGTATCTTGACGCCGCAGACGAAACGGACTTCACCTCCGGCGTCAATGCCCTGTGGCGTAACGCTGAGCTGGGCTATATTTATGCGCATAACGAAATCGACGAATTTAACACTTCAACCTTTGACGCAGAGTGTGAGAATGATTGCTGGATCACCGATCCGGGTGAGTATGATATTCACACTGTCCATGCGTCGTACCTTATTCCCAACGTAATGAAGATGAAGAACTTTAACATTTACCTGGGCGCCTACGCTTCGTGGGTGAACGCGTCGCCGAAAAAGGGAAGCGATAAGAACGACGATCGTTATGGCGGTCGTGTGCGGTTTAAATATTATTTCTGAAGAGTGTCATGATGCCCCTCTGTTAGCAGGCAGAGGGGCCATTTTGCAGGCCGGGTATGCGCAAGCGTCACCCGGCAATACGATCGGCTACAACCCTTTCTTATCCATCAGCACCGCCAGATCCACCAGACGGTTCGAGAAGCCCCATTCGTTGTCATACCACGACAGGATCTTCACCATATTCCCGCCAATCACCAGCGTTGAAAGCCCGTCGATGATGGATGAGCGCGGGTCGCCCTGATAATCACGGGAGACCAGCGGTTCATCGCTGTAGCCCAGGATGCCTTTCAGCGGCCCGCTGGCGGCAGCCTGACGGAACGCGTCATTCACCTCTTCGGCGGTCACGTTGCGGCTCAGCGTCACCGTCAGATCGACAATCGACACCACCGGAACCGGCACGCGCAGAGAATACCCGGTGAGTTTACCGTCAAGCTCGGGGATCACTTTCCCGAGCGCTTTTGCCGCGCCGCTGGAGTAAGGCACAATGGATAATGCTGCCGCGCGCGCGCCGCGCAGATCTTTTTCCGGCTGGTCATGCAGCGCCTGGCTGTTGGTGTAGGCATGCGTGGTGTTCATCAGCCCGTGCTCAATGCCAAACTGCTGGTGCAGCACCTGCGCCGCTGGCGCCAGACCATTAGTGGTGCAACTCCCGTTGCTGACCACAAAATGCTGGGCCGGATCGTACAGCGTGTGGTTCACACCCATCACCACCGTCAGATCATCATTTTTAGCCGGGGCGGAAATAATGACTCGTTTTGCGCCGCCGCTCGTGATATGCACCGCCGCTTTTTCACGTTCGGTGAAGAAGCCGGTTGCTTCAATTACCACCTCAACGCCTGCGTCTTTCCACGCAATGTTTGCCGGGTCGCGTTCACTGAATACGGTGATGCGTTGCCCGTCAACCTGTAGCGCGCCGTCCGCCGCTTCCACAGGCACCGGCAGCGTGCCGAGCAGAGAGTCATATTTCAGCAGATGGGCGAGGGTTTTACTGTCCGTCAGATCGTTAATGGCCACAATCTGGAGATCCGGGTTGCCCAGCGCCGCGCGCAGGACATTACGTCCGATACGGCCGAAACCGTTAATACCGACCTTAACCATGATGCACTCCTTATCTGTGTTGTCTGGAGTTACTGTAGGCGTCAGGTCGTATGGCGTAAATGACAAAAACGGATCATATTACGCCATTCTACGGCAGTGGAAGCGCTGGCGGTATTCGCCCGGCGTAAGATGAAGCTGCTTTTCAAAAACGCGGCGCAGGTTGATGCTGGTACCAAACCCGCTTTTTTCGGCAATGACCTCAAGCGGATCCTGGGTCTGCTCCAGAAGCTGTCGGGCGGCGGCCAGACGCGCTTCGGTGACATAACGGGCCGGAGGCACGCCCACGTCACGCGTGAACACGCGGGTGAAATTGCGCGGGCTCATGGCGACCCGTTCGGCCAGCCTTTCGACGCACAAATCTGCGGTGAGGTTTTGCAGGATCCAGCTTTGCAGTTCGCTGACTGGTCCGGTCGCGCCGGACTGCTCCAGATTATAGCGGCTGAACTGTAGCTGGCCGCCAGGCCGACGCAGGTACATCACCATATCCTGCGCCACATTGCGGGCGAGGGTGAAGCCGTAATCATCCTCCACCAGCGCCAGCGTCAGGTCAAACCCGGAGCTGACGCCGCCGGACGTCCAGACGGGGCCATCCTGAACATAGAGCGGGCCGCCCTCAACGTTGACCGCAGGATAGCGGGTTTTCAGGGTTTCCAGAAGCCGCCAGTGGGTCGTTGCCCGGCGCCCATCGAGCAGTCCGGCCTGTGCCAGCAGCAGGGCCCCGCCGCAGACAGAGGCGACGCGTCGCGCATGCGGCGCGGCCAGGTGCAGCCAGTCCACCACGGCGGTGCTCTCCAGCTCATTCATGCCGCGGCCGGTAATGATGATCGTGTCCAGCGGCTCGCGCGGATCAAGCTCCGGCAGGCGATAGTCCGCCAGCAGGTTCAAGCCGGACTGGCCGTGGATCACCAGATGAGGCTGGGTGGTGGCGATAATGGTGCGGTAGCGGGGCTGCGCAAGGCCGTCCGGGTGCAGCCGGTTGGCCTGCATCAGAATGTCGGCGATACCGGCGGCCTCAAACAACATGCCACCATCGGGAACGATAATCAGGATCTTCTTCATGTCCTGAAAAGTACCTTTATCACAAAATAAGTCAAGCGGCAGGCGAACATTGTAGAAGAGACAAATGAGGCGTGCCGGGTGAAAGAGTAGAACGGCAGATGTTGGGAAGAAGTAAAATAAATATGTAGTAACGGTAAAACTTCTTGCGTGAGGTTCACTGTCAGCGCCGCTGAACCCCCCCAGTTTATGGGCTGCAAGGGAGCGCGCTGAACGATGAGAGAGCAAAAAGATGTAGCCGGGCTTAATTGTTTAGGTGCAAAAAATAACCCCAAAGGGGAATTTTGCTCAGTTTATTTCGGATCGCGAAATTAAATTTCTGCCATTTTTTTAGCCGCCATTTGTTTATGCGGGACGCTCGTGCACAATAAAAGTTATCTTCTGAATGCAACAATGAAAATATCCCAGATATATCCCGCAGCGCACAGAAAAAATGAAATTCTACTAATTATGGTAGTGGAGATAATAAGGGGTTACGTTAATGATAGTGGTTCTCTTTTTCCTGTTTAGCCATTAATTTTCATAGAGTTATGCTCGAAATCTGTCTAAGAAAAAGACGATTTTAGCTAAGTGCGCATTTTTTATGAGATTAATCCTATAATGCATTGGGCGTATCATTAAACGCCATTAAGCAGGTGGGAAATATTGAATTGATGACAAGCTCATGTAAACTTGTCTACCGTTTGTCAAAATATGTCAGGAGCATGCTGGGCCCATTTCTGTCGGGCTCGTGCGGTAGCTATGCCTTAAAATAGTTACCTGCTGAAAATATTCCGACTATTTTAACAATAGCACCTAAGTCAAATTTTATCCCCTCTCTTCATCCTCTAAATATCGCTACGGAAAAGCATATGAAACTGCGCGTATTGTTATCACTTCTGTTTGTTATGGCGGTGGCGGGCTGTAAGGCGCCGCAGAAACCAGCGATCACCGATGATACGATTGTGACCAGCCAGGTGAATGGCATCACGCTGACGCACCGTCACGCTGTTACCCCTCCGGCGGAGTTCACTCAGGTGAATGAACCGTACCGTGCCATGTACCCGGCATCCCTGATGAGCCGTCCTGACTACGGCGGAAAAGTGATCCGTACGCTTGAGACCGGCAAAACTTACGTTGTGCTGGGGCAGGTTGAACATTTCTGGATGGCGCTGGCCGATGAAGGGAGTGAACAGCTGATTGGTTACGTGCCGATGCGTGCCGTGATCAAGGCTGACCAGTACGAAGCCACCGTGCGTAAACAGGCACTGCGCCCGAAAGCGCGTAAGAAAACCACCTGTGTTGATGTCGATGGCAACAGCAAAGCCTGCAAAGACAGCGCGAACGGTACCTGGATCCTGAACTAAACGGGTTTCACGAGCATATTTTTATGAATAATAAAAATTTTCATCGGATGTGGTTCCCTTTTTTTGCGTTGATTCTCGCGCTGATCGGTGGTTGTACGTCGTCTTCACACAGCGACCCCTCCCGCTACAATCTTCAGTTTCAGGCTCATCCTCAAATCAATGATTCTGCACCGCTTAAGGTCAGAGTGTTGCTGCTGAAATCCGATGCGGATTTCATGTCCAGTGACTTCTACTCCTTACAGAACAACGCGTCAGCCACGCTTGGCGCGAATCTGCTGAACAGCGATGTGTTCTTCCTGATGCCGGGCCAGCTTTCGAAAACCCTGAGCGGACAAAGCTCACCGGAAGCGCGCTATATCGGCGTGATGGCGGAATACCAGGCGCTGGACGGCAAAAAATGGCGCGTCTCACTTCCTTTGCCTGTTCCCGGCGAAAACGCGATTTACCAGTTCTGGAAATGGTCCGCAGATGAACTCCAGGCCAGCGTCTTTCTTGACGTAAATGGTATCCGGGTCATCAGCCAGTAACGCCCTTCATAACAGGAAAGAGATCATCATGACGAAAGCAGAAAAGGTCGTCTGGACCGAGGGCATGTTCCTGCGTCCCCACCATTTTCAGCGGACAGAAAGCTACCTCCTCAACCACGTTCGTGAGTGGGGGGCCTTGCAGCGATCGTATCTCTGGGGCTTTCTCGACCTTGAGCTGGATGAAGCGATGCTACGCCAGGGCTGTATTGCCCTGAGCTACTGTAGCGGTTTGCTGCCTGACGGCACCTTTTTCCAGGTTCGCAGCGACCGCAACGGTCCGGCTCCGCTAAAAATCCCCGATAATCTGACCAATGAAAAGGTGGTGCTTGCGCTGCCGGTTCGTCGCGGTGGCCGTGAAGAGGTGATTTTCAGCGAGGAGCCGTCTTCTCTGGCGCGTTTTATTACCTTTGAACAAGAGGTGGAAGACGACAACGCCATGTCGGTCGGGGAGGCGACGGTCCAGTTTGGCCGCCTGCGTCTGACCCTGATGCTGGAGAAAGATCTGACGGCAGAATGGACCGCCATTGGCGTCGCGTACGTCACCGAAAAGCGCAACGACAACCACGTGCGGCTGGATAACAGCTACATCCCGCCAATGCTGAACGCCAATAACAGCCCGCAGCTGTACGGTATGATCAATGACCTGCACGGCTTGCTGGTGCAGCGTAGCCAGCAGATCGGCGGTCGACTGCGCCAGCCGGGGCGTTTCAATACGTCCGAGATGGTTGAGTTCACGCTTCTCTCGCTGATCAACCGCCACCTTGGCGACGTCTCACATTTAAAAACGCTGCCGCTGCTTCACCCTGAAGCGCTCTGGCGCAGCTGGCTGCCGTTTGCCACGGAGCTCGCCACCTGGACGCCGCAGCGTACCGCAGAGAGCATACTGCCGGTCTACGACCATGACGATCTCGCCGTTTGCTTCAGCAAACTGATGCTGATGCTGCGTCAGGGGCTGTCGCTGGTCATGGAAGATCATGCCATCCAGCTGCCGCTGCACGAACGCTCCCACGGGCTGAACATCGCCACCGTGCCGGAGACCAGCATGGTCCGCGAATTTGGCTTCGTGCTGGCGGTAAAAGCCAATGTCCCCGGCGAACACCTGCAAACCCATTTCCCTGCCCAGATGAAGGTTGCGCCAGTGTCGAAAATTCGCGATCTGGTTCAGCTCCAGCTGCCGGGCATCATGCTTCGGGCAATGCCCGTCGCGCCGCCGCAGATCCCGTGGCATGCAGGCTACAGCTATTTCGAGCTCGAGAGGGGCAGCGAACTGTGGCACGAGATGGACAAGTCCGGGGCATTCGCGCTGCATCTCGCAGGGGAATTCCCGGGTCTCGATATGGAGTTCTGGGCCATCCGTAGCCCGACAGAATAATAAAGCGAGCGCTTAATATGCAGGAACGACAGGATACCGGCAGTGATGCCGTGTTTACCGGAGCCAGTGGGAACAATCAGCTGGTGGCGGCCGCCAATCCGCTGCTCAATGCGATTCCGCAAATCCGTCATTCGGTTTCCCACGACGATCAGGTCGGGCTGCGCCAGCGCCTGATTGACGAAATTCGCCGTTTCGAAGTGCGATGCCAGCAGGCGGGCTTACCGTATGAAGTGATTGTCGGCGCGCGCTACTGCCTCTGCACGGCGCTGGACGAAGCCGCCGCGCTGACCCCGTGGGGAAGCAGCGGCGTCTGGTCAAGCAATGGTCTGTTGGTGACGTTTCATAACGAAACCTGGGGCGGTGAGAAGTTTTTCCAGCTGCTGGCGCGTCTGTCGCAGAATCCGCGCGAACACATTCTGCTGCTGGAGATGATCAACTACTGTCTGCTGCTCGGCTTTGAAGGCCGCTACCGCGTGCTGGACAATGGCCGGACCCAGCTTGAAACCATCAAACAGCGCCTGTGGCAGATGATCCGTGGCGTGCGCGGCAGCTATCCGCCGCCGCTCTCGCCGCACCCGGAAGATCGCCCCGTTCTGCGCAAGCTCTGGCGGCCGATGATCCCACTCTGGGCGTGCGTGGCGCTGGTCGGCTTTATCGCCTGCCTGTTCTATATCGTGCTGAACTGGCGTCTGGGTGATAACACCAGCCCGGTGCTGGCGAAAATTTACCAGTCCCAACTGCCGGAAACCACCATCCAGCAGCCTGCGCGTCAGCTGCCAGCGGTGCTGAACCTGCGCGGCTTCCTGAAACCAGAAATTGATGCCGGTCTGGTGGCCGTTAAGGATGAGGCGGATCGCAGCGTGGTGATCCTGAAAGGGGACGGACTCTTTGCCTCGGCCTCAACGGTGGTGCGCGATCGCTATGAGCCGGTCATCGACCGCATCGCCCAGGCGATGAATAACGTCAGCGGCAAAATTCTGGTGGTGGGGTACAGCGACAACGTGCCGATCCGCAGCGCACGCTTCGCTTCTAACTATGAACTCTCGCTTGAGCGCGCCCGTTCGGTGCAAAAACAGCTCCAGGGTAGCCTCTCACAGCCTGAGCGCGTCAAAGCCGAAGGGCGGGGTGAGATCAACCCGGTAGCGCCTAACACCACGCCTGAAAATCGCGCCCGTAACCGCCGCGTAGAGATTACGCTGCTGGTATCGCCTGACAATACCCAGGCCGAGCTGAACGGATTGCCGCAAGGAAACTAAGGATGCTGACAACTCTACTTTCTATACTGACCAATCGCATTCTGTGGAGCTTCCTGGGCGTAACGGCGCTCGCGGCGGTCATCTGGATGATTGGCCCGCTGTTGTCCATCGTGGATACCCGGCCCCTTGAATCAGAGCAGAACCGCGTCATCAGCATTGCGGTGGTCTACCTGATTTGGGCCCAGAGCCACATTCTGCCGCGGCTGTATAACGCCTGGCTGAACCGTAAGCTGATGGACAAGCTCAACGAAAATACCACCAGCCCGGAGGCGGCCGATCCGCAGAAACGTCTGAACAGCGAGGAGCAGATCCTTGCCGGGCGTTTCGATGAAGCCGCCCAGATGCTGAAAAAAGCCCACTTCAGCAAAGCGGGACATGGCGCGCAGTGGACGCAGCGCTTTAGCACGCAGTACCTCTATCAGCTGCCGTGGTACGTCATTATTGGCGCGCCGGGTTCCGGTAAAACCACCGCGCTGGCCAACTCCGGGCTGCAATTCCCGCTGGCGGATCGCTTCGGTAAAACCGCGCTGCGCGGCATTGGCGGCACGCGCAACTGTGACTGGTGGTTTACCAACGAGGCGGTTCTGCTGGATACCGCGGGGCGCTACACCACTCAGGAGAGCGAGCAGGTTCAGGACGCCGGGGAGTGGCTGGAATTTATCAACCTGCTGCGTAAATACCGCCGTCGCCAGCCCATTAACGGCGTGATTATCACCATCAGCATTTCCGACCTGCTTTCGCAGTCCGCTGAGGCCTCGCGCCAGCAGGCGGTCAACCTGCGCCAGCGTCTCTCCGAGCTGCATGAACAGCTGGGTATTCGCTTCCCGGTGTATGTGATGGTGACCAAAGCGGACCTGCTTAAAGGCTTCCGCGCCTGGTTTGCGGATTACGACAAAGCCCAGCGCGACCAGATCTGGGGCTTTACGCTGCCGTGGGAGCAGACCAAACACGCAGATTACGACCTGATGGGCAACTTCCAGCAGGAATTTTCCCTGCTGCAACAGCGTCTGGATGCTGGCCTTCCGGAAACCATGCTCAAAGAGCATGACGCCAAAACCCGTGCGGAAGCCTATCTCTTCCCGCAGGAGTTCGCCGCGCTGCGTCCGCTGCTGGCTGACTACCTGAGCACGGTCTTTGCCCGCTCAAACTTCGAAACTGAATTTTCGCCGCGCGGCATCTACTTTGCCAGCGGCACTCAGGAAGGGATGCCGTTTGACCGCGTGATGGGCGAGCTGAACCGCGCGCTCTCCTTACCTGAAGGGGGGGAAAGCACGCGCTGGGATTCGGTGAGCAAAGAGGCGCCGATCCCAGGCGCGAAGGGCCAAAGCTTCTTCATTAAAAACCTGCTGCAAAACGTCATTTTCCAGGAAGCGGGCATCGCCGGGGAAAACCGCTGGTGGGAGCTGCGCAACCGCGCCGTGATGTGGTCCGGCTACGCGGCGCTGCTGGCCCTGCTGGTGATCCTGGGTGGCCTGTGGCTGACCAGCTACGCCAAAAATAAAGCCTATCTGGAAGAAGTGGACGAAAAAGTGCCGATGCTGGAGCAGCAGAGCAAGGCGCTGCAAAACCAGCCCCAGCGCGATCTGTTTGTGCTTCTGCCGCTGCTTAACAGCCTGGTGGATCTGCCGAAAAGCGATGCCTTCGACGTTAACGACCCGCCGGTTTCTCGCCGTATGGGGCTTTATCGCGGGGATGACGTCAGCGATGCCTCGCAGTCTTTGTATCAGAAGGCGCTGGATCAGATGCTGCTGCCCGCCGTGGCAATGCACATTACCGCCTGGCTGCGCAACGACAACGGCAGCGACGTGGAGTACAGCTACGAGGCGCTGAAAGCCTATCAGATGCTTTATCAGCCCAAGCACTATGACGGCAAATTCCTGCACTCGTGGGTGATGCTTAACCTGCAACGCAACCTGCCGCAGAATGTGACGCAGGCGCAGCTTCAGGAGCTGGAATGGCACCTGACCCAGCTGCTGGAGCCAAAAATTCAGGCTTCACCGTATGCGCAGGATGAGGATCTGGTGGCACGTGAAAGGGCGCTTATCAACCAGCAGCCGCTCTCAACACGCGTATATGGCCGCCTGAAACGTCTGCTGGAGCATGATGAAAACCTGAAGCCGGTTTCGCTTTCAGATCTCGGCGGCCCGCAGAGCGAGCTGGTGTTTTCCCGTAAAAGCGGCAAGCCGGTGAGTGAGGGCGTAGCGGGTCTGTATACGCCGGACGGCTACTGGAAGAGCTTCAACGACCAGATCGACAGTGTGACCACCGCCCTGCACGAGGACGATGCCTGGGTACTGGGAGCGACCACCGCTCAGGAAGATAAACAGCAGATCGACAACGCCGTGCGCCAGCTCTACATGCGCGACTTTATCGTCAACTGGGATCGCTTTCTCGCTGACATTCAGCTCAACAACAGCGCCGATCTTTCCCAGCGCATCAACACCGCGCGCCTGCTTTCAGGCACCAACTCGCCGCTGCGCCGTCTGGTGCTTAACCTGAGCAAGGTGCTGACCCTGTCGCGCACTGCGCCTGCGCCGGAAGATGCGCAGAAAGCGGAAGACCAAAGCAACCGCGCCACCCGCACGCTGGAAGCGCTGTTCAGCAACGGTGACAACGCCCCGACGCAGGGCGCGGTTGTGACGCAGGCGCCTGAACAACTGGTGACTGACCACTATGCGCCGATGATTGAGCTGGCGCAGCCGCTGGAGAAGGGTGGCAAGACCATCGTCTTTGACGATTTTCTTAAGCAGGTTGACGAGCTTTATCGCTACCTGACCGCCGTTCAGGATGCGGCAAACAGCGGTATGCCCGCGCCGGGCGGCGATGCAATCAGCCGCCTGCAAGCCAGCGCGGGACGTCTGCCGGGCGGGCTGCAAACCATGTTCAGCAATATGGCCGTCGGCGCCAGCAGCGATACCCAGCGTCGCGATCTGGAGAACGTGCGTAAGCGCATTAACGTGGAAGTGGGTGGGTTCTGCCGTCAGGCGATTGCCGGGCGTTATCCACTGGTGCGCAGCGCCAGCACCGAGGTGACGCCGGACGATCTCGCCCGCATGTTCGCGCCGGGCACCGGACTGATGGACACCTTTTTCCGCGACAACCTGACCAACAAGGTGGACACCACCCAGGCGAACTGGCGCTTTATGCCGGGCATCGACGGTAAAACGCTGCCGGGCAGCGAAGGGCTGTTGCGTCCGTTCCAGCAGGCGCAGTCTGTCCGCGATGCCTTCTTCGCCAACGGCGCGACCACGCCATCCTTCAGGGTGACGGTGCGCACCGTGCGGATGGACAACACCATTCTGAACCTGACGCTGGACGTGGACGGCCAGCTGCTGCGCTACAGCCACGGTCCGCAGGCGGTGCAGATCATGAACTGGCCGGGGCCGGGCGGGACGAACCAGGTGCGTATGCAGCTCGGTCTGACCAATGGCAGCACCGCAACGCTGGTAACTAACGGTTCCTGGGCGCTCAACCGCTTTTTCGACAAGGCGCGCACCAGCCCTGGCGCGGGTAGCCTGAGCCGTCAGGCGACCTTCAACGTCGACGGACATCAGGTCACGCTGGAGTTTGCCCCGAACAGCATCCGCAACCCGTTCCAGCTTCCCCGTTTCTCATGCCCATAACCGCAAGGACAGCCGTATGACGAATACCCCTGCGATGAACCGTTATAGCTGGTATGGCAAATTACCCAGCGCCGGAGATTTTTTGCAGCGTCGCTTTCCGGATACCCTGCAACGCCAGTGGTCGCACTGGTTCCAGGTCGGCCTGCTGGCCTGGCAACAGGAAGAGCAGCGCAGCGGCGAGCGCCCGTTTTCAAAAGCCCCGGTGTGGAACTTTGTCGTCCCGCCGATGCTCGGTAGCCAGATGATTCAGATGGGCTGCCTGCTGCCGGGCCGTGACAGCGTAGGCCGCCACTATCCGGTATGCCTGCAACTGAGCTTCACCCCCGCCGAGTGGTCATCCCGCCTGCTCGGGCAGGCTGAAAGCTGGTACCAGCAGCTTGGCCGTCTGGGGCTGCACGCGGTGCGTAACAGCTATTCTGCCTCCCAGCTGGATGAAATGCTGATGACCATCCCGGCGCCCCAGCCGGTTGAGCCGCAAAAGCGTTCCGACATTCTCGACGTGATTGGCTATGACGACGATGGTCAGAGCACGCTGGGCTGGCCGCAGGCGGCAGAGTGTTTTGATCCGCTGCGCCAGACCAGCTACTGGTGGACAAACCGCTGCGACGGCTATCCGCTGTACACCCACGTCCACAGCGGAAACTTCACCGGGCAGCTCTTTACGCTGCTGTTCGATCCGGCAGGCGGCGCCCGTCCGGGCCGCCACGGTCTTTACCCGCCTATGTTTGAATAAGCAGGGATCTTATGAATATCGATGAATTTCTCGCGCCGATAAGCCCCGATAACCCCTGCGGTGAAAACCTGGAGTACGACGCTGATTTCCAGGCCATGGGTCAGGCCAGTCAGGGTAAAGCCGAGCAGCAGTTTGGCGACACCATCATTCCGGCAGAGCCTGCCGACTGGAACACGGTGGAAAAACTCGCCACCAGCCTGCTGGGTCGCACCAAAGATCTTCGCGTCATGCTGGCGTTAACCCATGCCTGGACGCGTCGTCGCGGGCTGGCAGGTTACGCCGACGGGCTACTGCTGGTGCAGGAAGCCCTGTCCCGTTACTGGGAGCAACTTTACCCGCTGCTGGAAGAGTATGGCGAAACCGATCCGTTCTACCGCATCAATGCCCTCGCCGGGCTGAGTGATAAATCTGACCTGACGGTCGCGGTGCGTAACGCCTCACTGCTCCGCTCAAACGGCGATGAGATTTCGCTCCGTGACGCCCAGGCGCTGCTTGACGGCAGTAAAACCGAGTGTCCGGATTATCCGGGCGGTCGTCCACGACTGATCGATGAGCTGGCCCGGGGCGATCAGCCCGGCACCGAAGCGGTAATCGTGATCAACGAACGCCTGCTGGCCATCCGCGAACTGCTTACCGGCTATCTCGGGGAAAGTGGCGTACCGGAGATGGAACAGCTGTTGAAAACCGTCGGACTGGTTTCCAGCGCCTGTCAGGTGACCGATATCAGCAAGCTGCTGCCGAACCGTGACGCGCAGGCTGAACAGCACGCCGAGCCGCAGCCGGTGGCCGCGTCGCCCGTTCAGCAGGTGACGGACTGGCGCAGCGTGCAGGTGACCAGCCGCGCCGACGCCCAGCTGATGCTGGAAAAAGCGAAACAGTATTTTGCGCAGTACGAACCCAGCCATCCCGCACCGCTGATGATTGAACGGGTGCAGCGGCTGTCTGAACTCAACTTTATGGACATTATTCGCGACCTGGCGCCAGACGGCGTTAACCAACTGGAAAACATCTTTGGACGCCGCGAATGACGCGTCCTGGCATTATGACGACAGGCATGGAGTCTGCCGTTTCACCTTCACCGCGCATCTTTGATGGAGAACATCATGGCAATGAGTAACAGTGGACAGAAATTCATCGCACGCAACCGTGCTCCCCGCGTGCAGATCGAGTACGACGTAGAGATCTACGGCGCAGAACGCAAAATTCAGCTGCCGTTTGTGATGGGCGTTATGGCCGATCTGGTTGGCAAGCCGGTGGAAAATCTGCCAGCCGTCGACGAGCGTAAGTTCCTGGAAATCGACATCGACAACTTCGACGAACGCATGAAGGCGCTGAAGCCGCGCGTGGCGTTCCAGGTGGATAACACCCTGACCGGCGAAGGTAAGCTCAACGTCGATCTGACCTTCGACAGCATGGACGACTTCCTGCCGGACGCGGTGGCCCGCAAAGTAGAGCCGCTGAACAAGCTGCTGGAAGCCCGTACCCAGCTCTCCAACCTGCTGACCTACATGGACGGTAAAAACGGTGCGGAAGAGCTGATCGCGAAAATTCTCCAGGATCCGACGCTGCTCAAATCCCTGAGCCAGTTGCCAAAAAATGACGAAAGTGCGAAAGGTAGCGAGGAATAATCAATGAGCAACCAGACTCAACAACACGATCAGCAGGCGGGCCAGGCGTTCAGCCAGGACGAGTTCAGCGCGCTGCTGAATAAAGAGTTCCGCCCGAAAACCGATCAGGCGCGCTCTGCCGTAGAAAGCGCGGTTAAAACCCTGGCGCAGCAGGCGCTGGAAAACACCGTGACCTTCTCAAACGATACCTACCGCACCATTCAGAACCTGATTGCCGGTATTGACGAGCAGCTTTCACAACAGGTGAACCAGATTATTCACCACGAGGAGTTCCAGAAGCTGGAGAGCGCCTGGCGCGGGCTGAGCTACCTGGTGAACAATACCGAAACCGACGAGATGCTGAAGATCCGTTTTATGAGCATCTCCAAGCAGGAGCTGGGCCGCACCCTGAAGCGCTACAAGGGCGTGGGCTGGGACCAGAGCCCGATCTTCAAAAAAATCTACGAGCAGGAGTACGGCCAGTTCGGCGGCGAGCCGTTTGGCTGCATCGTGGGCGACTACTACTTCGACCACAGCCCGCAGGACGTTGAGCTGCTGGGCGAGATGGCGCGCATCGGCTCTGCGGCCCACTGTCCGTTCATCACCGGCACCGCGCCGGGCGTGATGCAGATGGAGTCCTGGCAGGAGCTGGCTAATCCGCGCGATCTGACCAAAATCTTCCAGAACACCGAATACGCTGCCTGGCGTTCACTGCGTGAATCGGAAGATGCCCGCTATCTGGGCCTGGTGATGCCGCGCTTCCTGTCGCGTCTGCCGTACGGTATTCGCACCAACCCGGTGGACAGCTTCGATTTTGAAGAGCAGACCGACGGCGCGAACCACAACAGCTACTCCTGGGCGAACGCGGCCTATGCGATGGCGGCCAACATCAACCGCTCCTTTAAAGAGTACGGCTGGTGCACCTCCATTCGCGGCGTGGAATCCGGCGGGGCGGTGGAAAACCTACCGTGCCACACTTTCCCGAGCGATGACGGCGGCGTGGACATGAAGTGCCCGACCGAGATCGCCATCAGCGATCGCCGTGAGGCGGAACTGGCGAAAAACGGCTTTATGCCGCTGGTTCACCGCAAAAACTCCGACTTCGCCGCCTTCATCGGCGCGCAGTCTCTGCAAAAACCGGCCGAGTACCACGACCCGGACGCCACCGCTAACGCGCGCCTGGCCTCCCGTCTGCCGTACCTGTTCGCCTGCTGCCGTTTTGCTCACTACCTGAAGTGCATCGTGCGCGACAAAATCGGCTCCTTCCGCGAGCGCGAAGAGATGGAGCGCTGGCTGAACGACTGGGTAATGAACTACGTCGACGGCGACCCGGCGAACTCCTCCCAGGAAACCAAGTCCCGAAAACCGCTGGCGGCGGCGGAAGTGCAGGTGCAGGAAATCGAAGACAACCCGGGCTACTACGCCGCGAAGTTCTTCCTGCGTCCGCACTACCAGCTGGAAGGTCTGACCGTTTCCCTGCGTCTGGTATCTAAACTGCCATCGCTGAAGACGAAGGACGCGTAATGACGATGGCCGGCCCGAAGGGGCCGGCCATCTGAGCGGAAGAGCTTAGCTTATTTCTGTCAGTGAATAAGGATAGACTGTGAAACATATACTTTTGCTCGCGACCAGTTTGCTGGCAGTTTCTACTCTCGCAAGCGCGGACGCTGGAAATTACAAATACCCTCAAGCGGAAGCATTGCCTCAGGATGACACATCAAACTTCCAACGCGATCCGACGCTGTTAACAGGGTACGATTTAAATCTGAGTGCAGAGCGTTTTGCTAAAGCCTGGCTGTCGAAAACGAATGAACGTGAACGCATTAAGGCAAATATGTATCTTCTCGGGGTAGTCGACGCGTCTGAGGGCACTGCATGGTGCAAGGGCAGGCCTTTTTTGCCAAATACAATACATGAGTTTCTCTATTCTCGTTTTGCGAACTTATCGAAACAGCAAGGCGAGGAGCGCGCTTCAAAAATCATCATTGACGGCATGAAAGAATTACGCCCGTGCAAAAAAGGAGAGTGACAAATGAGACCGTTATACGAACAACTTAAACGTCAGCATTACTCTTCAAATCACACACGCGCGGGTTTTGCCTCGGGTGAACAGGTTTTTTCAGAAATTGGCTACGATTATTCGACGATTATCAAGCAACAACCGGCATACGAAAATACCTGTGCGGTAAGAATGAGCCTGGCATTGTTAAAATGCAATGTTGAATTTACAGGGCGTTTACCCATAAAGACCGGTCCCTATAAGGGAAAAACAATCGAGCCTGGCGCAAAATTACTTGCCGATCAGCTTTATAAATCCCATGTGTTTGGCAAGGCAGAAATCTTTAAAGACCGCGAGGCTGGTGCACGCTCAATGTTGGGCCGAAAAGGTGTTGTTTTCTTCAATAAAATTGATGGGTATGGCGGTGGTCATATCGACCTTATCGAGCCTCTGAGTAATAATTCGTTTATATGTAACTCCGATTGCTTTCCGTACTGTCAGGAAATCTGGTTTTGGGAATTAAAATAATTATATTCAGGTGTCTAAAGACCGTATTTCTTTTGCTCACTTGCTTATCTTTTTCTGCTCGCGGTGACAACCCTTACGTTGATTTTTATCAGCAGCAAACATACCGGCAGGTGGTAAAAGATTTTGTCCTGGCGCGCTGCCTTGCGCAGGTGGCAGATAAAGGCAGTCAATTTTCTGCTGATGCGGCCCGCAGTGCGAGTGCATTTATTGAATGGATACCGTTTGATGCTGAAAACGGTACTGACAAAGTTAACGCCATTATTGGGAAGTATAAAAACCAAATTAATGGTTTCCACTCGGAGCGCAAACCTGATGTAAAAGGCGTAACCTTAAATTGTCTACGTCTTTATCATAGCGACGAACTGAATAAACTGGTTCCGCAGCTCATCATTGGCGATCCTGATCGTACCTGGATTCAGGATAATCCGCAGTAGTAAAAGACTTCACATTCTTTCCGTTCATTCAGGGGGAATGTAAGACTGTCAAATGACACGGGTCGTTTGATATGAGGCAGAGGTAAAATATGGACGGTTTTATTCAGCCCCATGCTTTCCTGTTTGCCATATAAGGGCTTTTTCGAAAGCAATATTGTTCATCCACGAAGAGTAGATATTATGGCTATTGATATGTTTCTGAAGGTCGAGGGTGTTACGGGCGAATCTAAAGATTCTAACCACACCGGCTGGACTGATATTACCTCCTTCTCCTGGGGCGCGTCCCAGCCAGGTAATATGAGCGTTGGCGGTGGCGGCGGTGCCGGTAAAGTTAACTTTAACGACCTGCACGTTAACGCTCTGATCGACAAATCCACTACAGCAATCCTGAAACACTGCGCAAGCGGTAAACACCTGACCAAAGTTGAACTGTCCGTCTGCAAAGCGGGTGGTCAGCAGGTTGAATACACCCGCATCACCCTGGAAGACGTTCTCGTGACTTCCGTTCAGTACACGGGTGCAGACAACGGCGATACCGTTGGCGTGACCTATGCATTCCAGGCTGCGAAAGTGAAACAGCAGTACTGGGAGCAGACCACTGCCGGTGGTAAAGGTGCTGAAAGCAGCGCTGGCTGGAACATCAAAGAAAACAAAGAAGCGTAATTGCGCGCGTGACCGGGGGAGTTTTCCCCGGTCATTATTTACAGAGACTTAATTTCGGTTACAAAGGGATGTCAATATGAGCGTAAAATCAACGGTTGCTCCTGGTTATTGTGTTGTTCAGCAGGCTGGTACGTTAGATTTCCAGGCAAGGCTGCTGTTCAATAAACCAGACAGTGAAGCGGCACGTTATTTTATGCAAGTGAACAGGGACACACGGTGGTTAAAACCCGGGCAAATATTGATCCTTAATGCTCCGGGTGCTGAAAATGCGGTTCAGCTAAAACAATTACAAAATGCAAAACAAAAGGTTAATGGAGCATTGGCAGAACTGAATACAGATGAAGCTAATTTCTTTAACAAGCATTTTAGTACCATCGCAGCATTAACTAATTTTATGGATAAATCTCTCGGGGTGGTTGCTGATGCAGGTGAAAGGTACTTTAGCGAAATAGAAAAGAAATTAAAAGCTATCGAGCTGGCTTATCAAAATCAATACAGAACGCAAGGCACATTGATCGGGCAGCAGTTTTTTGTTGAGAGACAGAAACTTTTTTCTGAGCTGGACGTTTTATTAAATAAGCTGTCCAGACTAACGCTGAAACTGAAACCTTATGAAGAAATCAAGCACGCTTTAGGTTTATCAAGCAGGTCAATTGTCCACGAATGGAGTACTGCGGGTGTTGCCTCGATACGAGGGTATTCAACATATGTAGACAATGCATCAAAAGCTGCCCGTTTTCTGAAAATGGGAGGATGGCTTGCTATCGGCTTCGCTGGTGCAAACACAACCAATGAAGTTTACGATGCCTGTACAGTAGGTAGAGAGCAGAGTTGTTCCAAAGTCGCCGTTAAGAAGTACAGTCAATTTGGCGCCAGTCTTGCGGGCGGGATTTATGGCGGAAAGTATGGCGCCATGGCTGGGGCTGGCGTATGTGTTGCATTGGGCGTGGCAACAGGTGGTGTAGGGTTGCTCGCGTGTTCTGTGGTAGGCGCCGCTGCGGGTGGATACCTTGGTGGCGAAGTTGCCGGTGGAGCAACTGAATATGTCATGGATAAACTATGGTGAATGTAGAAAATATTCTTTTATTTCTGATTGTTGTTTTATTTTTACTTGTCGTAATTATGGACCTCATCAGTTCCCGTTATTTTAAAAAACACGAGGCCGAATATAATCAGCTTCTTTCAGAATATCGGCAAAAAGGCTACGATCTCGATCTGGTGACAAATTACGCATCTTTTTTTGGTTCGCTGGCGAACTATCAAAAAATAATCTGGTTTGTTCGTCTTCGCAAAGGCGTGAAGATGAAATTTACCAAAGACAGAAATGTTCAGGATGATGCCTATAAATTCGTTCAGGCTTTACCGGAAGAGAGAATCGGCTGGATATTAAAACTGCATCGACGCTATAAAGCTCAGGCCATACTTTTTACGCTATGGCTGCTTATCGGCATTATTTTCCTGAATGTAGTCAAATAGCTTTAATCAGCCCTTAACCCCCAAACCCCGCCGTTCTCACCCCCGAGAGCGGCAGCGTTTGAGCGCTAATCATACCAGCAGGAATACGCCATGCGATTCACGATTATTTCTACGAAACCCGGTCATCAGCCGCCGCAAAGCAGCTGTGATTTTTATGCCCCGGGCGGCACCATTGGGCGCGGTACGGATAACAATCTGGTGCTGCCGGACAATGACCGCACCATCTCGCGTTTGCAGGCCATCGTTCACGTCGACGCCAGTGGCGAATGCCGCGTCACGAACCGCGGCAGCGTTACCCGCGTGGTACTGAATGATATCCCGCTGGAGCGTGGGCGTCAGGTTG
Source organism: Enterobacter cloacae complex sp. P18RS (assembly GCF_014982105.1). Taxonomy (NCBI): domain Bacteria; kingdom Pseudomonadati; phylum Pseudomonadota; class Gammaproteobacteria; order Enterobacterales; family Enterobacteriaceae; genus Enterobacter; species Enterobacter cloacae complex sp. P18RS. The sequence goes on from NZ_JADCKV010000010.1 coordinate 144,545, forward strand.
AGCTTCAGGATGGGGATATTCTCGGTATTGATGATTATCGCATTGAAGTCAGCGAACTCATTCATGACACCCAGCCCGTAAGCCGCATGGCGGCCAGCATGCAGCAGGCGCGTCCAGCGGCGACACCGGCGCCAGCGCCGCAACCGAAACCGGCCAGCGCCGCGCCACGCGGAAAAGCTGAACCTACGGCCGTGCCGTCTGAAATCTGGGACAGCCTGATGCAGGAGTTTTCCATCTCCGACAGCATCTCCAGCAACCGGGCAAAACCACAGCCCGTCGCATCCCACGATCCGTTCTCTCAGCCTGCGGCCCCGGAGCGGAATGCCGAAGATCCGCTGGCAATGTTTAACGACGCCGAACCGTCGCTTGAACGTAAAAACGTTGACCCGGACACGCTGTTTAGCGATGAAGCGTTGTTTAAAAAAGAGAGCATCTTTGACGATGTCACCCCTTCAACGCTGGTACAGCCGGACGAAAGCAAACCTGCCCAGCCAAAGGAAGAGGCGTCGGACGAACTCGATCCGTTAGCCCTGTTTGGCGGGTCGGCGAGCGCACCTGCCGCGCGTCACGATGACCCTCTCGGCCTGATGGGCGGCGCGCCGTTAACCCATCCGGATGAAATCGTGGCCGATAAGCCGGAGCCAAAGCCTGAACCGCAAGCCGCACAGGAAGAGGATGCGCTGGCCAGCTCACCGCTGTTCGATCCGGAACCGACTGAACCACAGGATGCGCCGCGCGCGGAAGAAGAGCCCGCGCGTCCCGATTACGCTGGCTTCACCATGCCAACGCCGCAGGCCGTCGCACGCAGTAGCGCACAGACGCCGAAGGGACGTCTGCGTATCGACCCGGTTAAAAACGCTGCATCGCCTGCTGCCTCCGCGCAGACCGGCGAGCGGGGCGAGGTGCTTCAGGGCGAACTGCTGGAGGCGCTGCTGGAAGGTATGGGACTGAGTGAAATGCAGCCGGTGCCGCAGTTTGACCGGGAAAATATGCGTCAGCTGGGTCAGATCCTGGGCATGTTCTCGCAGGGGACCGTGGCGCTGCTCTCCTCGCGCTCCATCCTCAAGCGTGGGGTGAAAGCCGATATGACCATGGTGCTCGACGATGCGAACAACCCGTTCAAACTGTTGCCGACCGGAAAAACGGTGCTGATCCAGATGTTCGGCACGCCGATGCCGGGCTTTATGCCGCCGACTAAATCGGTGCGTGATGCGCTGATCGATCTCCAGGCGCACCAGCTGGGGATGATCTCCGGTATCCGCGCCATTATCGCCGCTATGCTGCAATCCTTTAACCCGGAACAGCTGGAAGAGCAGGCGAAGCAGAACGGGATGACGTCACGCCTGGCGCTGCCGGGCAGCCGTAAAGCCGCGCTGTGGGATTATTTCGTTCGCAGCTATGGCGAGACGGCGGGCGAGATCGAGGACGACTTCCATACCCTGTTTGGCGAAGCCTTCCTCCATGCCTATGACATGGAGGTCAATCAGTACAAAGACTCACAAAGCGGATCGGAAGAAAAATGAATATCGCAACGGCTTCTCTCTCCCGCCAGGGGACGCGCGCCAGCAACCAGGATCAGACGGGAGAAACCATCGGGGAACGTTCAGCCTGCTTTGTCGTCTGTGACGGCATCGCGGGCCTGCCGGGCGGCGAGGTGGCCGCAGAGCTGGCCCGCAACAGCATTATTTCCCGCTTTGATGGCGACAAGCACCTGAATGCGCAGCATATTCGTGACTACGTCCAAACGGCGAACCGCACCATCCTCAGTGAACAACAGGCCGTGCAGGACTATCGCCGGATGGGCACCACGCTGGTCAGCCTGTTTATCGACAGGGATTACCGTCTGGCTTACTGGGCGCACGCCGGAGACAGCCGCCTGTACCTGTTTCGCCGCGGCTGGCTGTGGCATGTGACCACCGATCACAGCCTCGTCCAGCAGATGAAAGATGCCGGGCATCAGACCGACGATCTCAACAGCAACCTGCTGTATCTGGCGCTGGGTATTGAGAATGGCGGACCGGAAGCGAGCTACAGCGATGTCGTGCAGGTGGAGGACGGTGATGCCTTTTTACTCTGCACCGACGGTTTCTGGCACGGCGTCAGCGAAGAGCAGATGAAGCAGTCGCTGCACATGGTCAATACGCCACAGGAGTGGCTGACCTTAATGAACCAAATCATTCAAAAGAATGCCGAACAGGAGGGCAATGCTCAGGATAACTATACCGCCGTGGCGGTGTGGATGGGCAACCCTCAGGACACCACTTTGCTGCATACGCTCTCTGACGCAGCACAATTTCTTCCCTGCGGAACTGATTAGACACACAAGGATTGATATGAAACTTTGGCTATCGGGTTTGGCTCTTCTTACGGTGGCGACCACCGCACAGGCTGAAAACTTCCGCATCGTGCAGTCTCCTGCGCAGAAGCTGGATATCTGGATCGACAACATTAAAGACAATACGCCGCAAAGCTGGTGTAAGGCGGACGTGGCGCTGCGTATCGTGGCGAACGGCAAGAAAGAGGTTTCGGTGCTGGAAAACTTCGTGCCGCGCCTTGGCTCGCTGCTGGAGCACCAGTGCAGCAAGCTAAATACCCTGAACTGGACGCTTAACGATCCGGAAGGCACGACGCTTGCCCGGGGCACAGCGGCTAAAGCGCAGGACTGGGCGCTGGTGGTGAAACAGCAGGAAACGGCGGCGGCAACGACCACCACCTCAGGCGCGCTGCTGCCGCCTGACCAGAATCCGGAGACGCACACCGTGGCGGCAGATCGTACGCCATGGCAGGAGTTCACCCTTCAGGACGGTTGCCACCTGCGCACCTTCTGGGAGGGCGGTTCCTCCGCGCCAGCGCTGTTTATTCCGGATTCCGACACCACCCGCTGCGGCAACGGCAGCTGGCTCAGCGGCCATACCGTGGTGACGCAGAACCGTAACGGGACGCAGAAAGCGATTCCGGTCACCTACATTCACGGCTTCCCGGTGATGGGGCTGAACAACGCGGTCGATCCTGAAAAGGCGCTGATCACCTCCGTCAACAAAGAGCGCATGGTCTTCAGCACCCCGAACAGCGACCAGAGCTGGATGATCCTGCCGTACGACAGCGCCCTGAACGGCTGGAAGAGCAACGGCACGGTGGCGGTGGAAATCACCCGTGAGATCGCCAGCGACGACGCCAGACTCCAGGCGCGTATCGCAGAGGTGAAGAAGATCTGGAGCGCATGGGTTGCACCTGGCGCGGAGCTGAACGTTGTTCTGATTGACACGCTGCGTCCGCAGCTGCGCGATCCGGCAGTGGGCGCCTGGCGCGCGGCGAATTAAGGAGGGGCTATGAATACGCTTTATCAACGTCTGGCGGGTGAGTCGATTAGCGACGCGCTGCTTCGCCTGGAAGCCGATATCAAAGCCCATCCGGCGGATGCCGATCTGCGCGCCGCGTTTGTGCAGTTCCTGATCCTCAGCGGCAACTGGGCGCGCGCCCTGACCCAGCTGAAAAGCTGGCTGGCGCTGAAGCCGCAGGCAAAACCGACCGTAACGCTGCTGGAGCAAGCCATTCAGGGTGAACAGCAGCGGGCGCGCGTGTTCGCGGGAGAGGCGCGACCGGCAATGCCCGAGGCGCAGTGGCCGTGGCTGACGACGTTAGCCCAGGCGCTGACCGAAAGCGCCGGGCAAGCGCAAGCGCAAGCGCTGCGTCTGGCGGCACTCGAACAGGCCCCGGCAAGCCGCGGGCAGGTCACGCTGGAGAATGAAGAGAGCCACATCTTTGAATGGCTGATGGACGGCGATGCCCGTCTGGGGCCGGTGTGTGAAACCCTGGTCAATGGCCGTTATTTCTGGGTGCCGTTCTGCGCCATCGACGCGATCCGTTTTCAGGCTCCGGCCAGCGTGACCGATCTGGTGTGGCGTCATGCGCTGGTCCGCCTCACGGACGGCACCGAGCAGGTGTGTCAGATCCCGGCGCGTTATCCGTTTGCTGACGGGGCGCCAGACAGCGTTAAGCTGGGGCGCACCACCGAATGGCTCCCGCTGGACGATGACGGCGCCCTGTATGAAGGCATGGGACAGAAAGCCTGGCTGAGCGAGCAAAGCGAAAGCCCGCTGCTTACCCTGAGCCTGGTGACATTTACCTCGGATGGTGCGGATGAGTAATCCCGCTGGCGAAGGCGATCTGCTGCGCAGCGGCTGGCAGGCCCGCAGCAGGCAGGAGAAAGTGGGGGCGCGCGACAAAATGCAGCCCTCACTGCTGGATCGCCTGACGGATAACGATCCGGAAAAAAAACGCGAGTCCGCCAACAGCAATCTGATTACCCACGCCGCGCTGCGTCGTAACGTCCTGCGGGATTTACAGTGGTTGTTTAACACCATTAACCACGATGCCTCCAGCGATCTGAGCGGGCTGACGCAGGTGAGCCGTTCCGTCGTGAATTTTGGCGTGGCGCCGCTGGCGGGGAAAAGAATGTCCGATATTGAATGGCACGACATTCAGCGCAAGCTCACCGAAGCGATTATTAACTTTGAACCGCGGATCCTGCCGCAGGGGCTTCAGGTTCGCTGCGTGTCCGATACCTCCTCGTTAGATCTGCACAACGTTCTGTCTATCGAAATCAAAGGTCGCCTGTGGTGCGTGCCGTATCCGCTGGAATTTCTCTTTCGCACTGACGTCGATCTTGAGAACGGCCATTTTGAACTGAAGGATGCGGGGTAATTATGGAAAGCAAACTGCTCGAATATTATAACCGTGAACTGGCCTATCTGCGCGAGATGGGCGCAGAGTTCGCCGAGCGCTACCCGAAAGTGGCGGGGCGGCTCGGCATGCGCGGCATCGAAGTGGCGGACCCGTACATTGAGCGCCTGATGGAAGGTTTCGCCTTCCTGACCTCCCGCGTGCAGATGAAAATGGACGCCGAATTTCCGCGCTTTTCACAGCGTATGCTGGAGATGATTGCGCCAAATTATCTGGCGCCTACGCCGTCGATGGCGATCGCTGAAATTCAGCCCGACAGCAGCCGCGGCGACCTGAGCAAAGGCTTTATTGTGCCGCGCGGCACCATGATGGACAGCCTGGCGCTGAAAAAAACCGGCGTTACGTGCAGCTATACCACGGCGCACGAGGTGAACCTGCTGCCGTTAAAAATTGAGCGGATCGAGCTGGGCGGCGTTCCCGCCGATCTGCCGCTGGCCCAGCTCGGCCTGAGCCAGCGGGGGATCAGCAGCGCCTTACGGATCCGCATTGCCTGCGATGGCCCGCAGCATCTCGGGCACCTGGACTTTGACCGCCTGGAGTTCTTCTTAAGCGGCCCGGACATCGAGGCGCTGAAGCTGCTGGAGCTGGTGATGGAGCACCACGCGGGTATTGTCTGCCAGACGGTCAGCAAGCAGCCCCAGCGCCAGCTGCTGTCGTCTGACGCCCTGCGTCAGGAAGGCTTTAATGCGGACCAGGCGCTGCTCCCGGACGATCTGCGCAACTTCGACGGCTATCGCCTGTTGCAGGAGTACTTTGCGTTCCCGGCGCGTTTTCGTTTCATCAGCCTGAGCGGGCTGGGCAAGCTGATCCAGCGCTGCGAAGACGAAAAAGCGTTTGATATCTTCATTCTGCTCGACAAGAGCGACGATCAGCTGGAGCGCGTGGTGGATGCCAGCCACCTGGCGCTGCACTGCACGCCGGTGATCAACCTGTTCCCGAAAGTGGCGGCCCGGCAGAAGCTGAGCGAAAGCCAGCATGAATACCACCTGGTGGTGGATAACATCCGCCCGCTGGATTATGAAATTTATGCCGTGAAAAAAATTTATGCCAGCGCGGATGGTCAGCGGGACGACCAGACGTTTCGTCCTTTCTGGAGTACCTGGAGCGGAGACGCGGGCAACTACGGCGCCTATTTTTCCCTGCGCCGTGAGCAGCGCGTTCTCTCCGAACACGCGCTGCGCTATGGCACCCGCACGGGCTATATCGGCTCGGAGGTCTTCGTCTCGCTGGTGGATGCGCAGCACGCGCCGTGGCAGGAGAATTTGCGCTACATTTCCGCCGAGGTGCTGTGCACCAGCCGTGACCTGCCGCTGATGCTCCAGCAGGAGCTTGGGCAGTTTATTATGGCCGACTCCATGCCGGTGAAGGCGTTAACCCTGCGTAAAGGCCCGACGCCGCCGCGTCCGGCGCTGGCCGAAGGGTTCAGCACCTGGCGGCTCATTAGCCAGCTGCAAATGAACTACCTCAGCCTGATGGACAGCGAAAACGAAGAGGGCGCAGCCGCGCTGCGTCAGCTGTTAGGGCTATACGCCAACCTGGCCGAGACGCCGGTTGCTCGTCAGGTGGATGGCGTTCGTCACTGCGTGCTGGAGCCGGTGCACCGCCGCGTGCCTGAACCCGGCCCGGTGGTGTTCGCCCGCGGGATCGGCATCACCCTGACGGTGGACGAACGCGCCTTTTCCGGCGCCAGCCCATGGCTTTTCGGCAGCGTGCTGGAACGCCTTTTTGGCCGCCTGGTCTCCATCAACAGCTTTACGGAGTTCACGCTCAAGAGCCAGCAGCGTGGTGAAATCGGCTACTGGGCGCCGCGCATGGGTAAAAGGGCGCTGGTATGAGTGAAGTTGCCCCTGTAACGCTGCGCGTGCATCGCCTGACGCCGCTGCCCGATGCGTTCTGGCGCGGAGTGCGCGAGACGCCGTGGCGCTACGATCTGTTCCAGCTGTTAAGACGCATTGATGCCCAGGGCGGTGTGCGTTACCCGCTGGGGCGCGCGCCGCTGCCTAAATTTGAGCCGCTGCGTATTGGTCAGCAGCCTTCAATGGGCTTTGCGCCGTCAACGGTTGCTGAGGTCCGGCAGCGGGAAGAGAACGGACTGCATGACGTTTCCATACTGAGCTTCGGCCTGTTTGGTCCTAACGGCCCGCTGCCGGTGCACATGACTGAGTATGCCCGCGAGCGTATTCATCATCATCAGGATCACAGCCTCAGCGCGTTTGCCGACCTCTTTCACCACCGCCTGACGCTGCTGTTCTACCGCGCCTGGGCGGACGCGCAGCCTGCCGTTTCACTGGATCGCAACGACAACAGGCGCTTCGAAGGGTATCTGGCATCGCTGATTGGCATGGGGCAGCCTGCCCAGATGTCGAAAGGCAGCCTGAGCGCGCACGCCCGCTTTACTCACGCCGGGCACCTGACCCGCCACGGGCGGGATCCGGAAGGGCTGGAGAAGATCCTGCGCAACTATTTCAACGTGCCGGTCAGGCTGGTGGCCAACGTCCCGCAGTGGATGCCGCTCTCAACGCGGGAGCAGGCACAGCTGGGCGAGGGGCGGCGTATGCCGCGCATGGGAGAGTCCGCTTTTCTCGGCATTGCGGTACGCGACGTGCAGCATAAATTTCGGCTTGAGATTGGCCCGTTGAGCGCAGACGACTACAACCGTTTTCTGCCGGGCGAAGGGTGGGTGACCGAGCTGCGCGACTGGGTGCGACAGTACGCCGGGGTGGAATTTGAATGGGAAACACGTGTGATCCTGCGCGCCGATGCGGTGCAGGGCGCCACGCTCGGTAGCGCCGGGCGATTAGGGTACAACACCTGGCTCGGCCTTCAGTCTCAGCCTGTTCCGCGTGGCGATCTGGTGTATCGCGCAGAGCGATAATCCTTCCGTATACCGAATCATTGTTAATGGAAACTAACATGTCAGAAATTAGCCGTGCCGTGCTTTTCGGCAAACTGGATACGCTGTTATTTACCTCTCTGGAAAGCGCGACTGCCTTCTGTAAGCTGCGCGGCAACCCGTACGTTGAGCTGGTGCACTGGCTGCATCAGCTGATGCAGCAGCAGGATGGCGATCTGCAACAGGTCATTCGTCACTTCGCCCTTGATGAACAGCAGCTGACGCGCGATATCGTGGCGGCGCTGGATGCCCTGCCGCGTGGCGCGAGTTCCGTGTCTGATCTTTCCGAGCATATCGACAGCGCCGTCGAGCGCGCCTGGGTCTACGGCTCGCTGAAGTTTGGCGTCAGCCGCATCCGCGGCGGCCATTTGCTGATCGGCATACTGAAAACGTGGAATCTGGCTAACGTGCTGAAAAGCATTTCGGCGCAGTTCACCCGTCTTAACGTCGAGGTGCTGATCGAGCAGTTCGACGCCATTTGCGCCAGCAGCAAAGAGAGCCAGCAGGCCGCCGCCGCTGCGGACGCGCCTGCCGGGGCAGTACCGGCTGCGCAGGGCACGCTGTCGCAGTATGGTCAGGATCTGACGGCGCGCGCCCGGGAAGGGAAAATCGACCCGGTGGTGGGGCGCGATGAAGAGATCCGCCAGATGGTTGATATTCTGATGCGTCGTCGCCAGAACAACCCCCTGCTGACCGGGGAAGCCGGTGTCGGGAAAACGGCGGTGGTGGAAGGGCTGGCGCTGCGTATCGCTGACGGCGACGTGCCGGAGCCGCTGCAAAACGTTCAGCTGTGGCTGCTGGATATCGGCATGCTTCAGGCCGGCGCGGGCATGAAAGGGGAATTTGAGGCGCGCCTCCAGGCGCTGATTAACGAGGTGCAGTCCAGCGCCACGCCAATTATTCTGTTTATCGATGAGATCCACACCCTGATTGGCGCTGGCGGTCAGCAGGGCACCGGCGATGCCGCTAACCTGCTCAAACCTGCCCTGGCGCGCGGGCAACTGCGCACCATCGGCGCGACCACCTGGGCGGAATACAAAAAATACATTGAGAAAGATCCGGCGCTGACCCGCCGTTTCCAGACCGTACAGGTTCACGAGCCGGACGAAGCCAAAGCCGTGCTGATGCTGCGCAGCACCGTGTCGCCGCTGGAAACTCATCATCAGGTTTTACTTCTCGACGAAGCGGTCAGCGCGGCGGTGAAACTGTCGCATCGCTATATTCCTGCGCGTCAGCTGCCGGATAAAGCGGTGGCGCTGCTGGACACCGCCTGCGCGCGCGTGGCCGTCAGCCAGAGTGCGCCGCCTGCCCAGCTGGAAGACTGTCTGCGTCACCTGGCGGCCCTGGACGTGGAGCTGGAGATTGCTGAACGCGAAGCGCGCGTGGGGGCGGGCGATCCGGCGCGTGTGGCGGCCTTAACCGCCGAACGTGACGCGTTCGAAACCCAGCGCAAAGCTCTGGCCCGTCGCTGGGAAGAAGAGCGCACGCGGGTGCAGGAGATTATCCGTCTGCGTGCCGCGCTGTTTGCGGCGGGTGATGAGGATACGACTGAACTGCGCGGCCAGCTGGCAGAACAGCAGCAGGCGCTGAAGACCTTACAGGGTGACGAACCGCTGCTGTTTGCCGCGGTGGATGAGAACGTGGTGGCTGCGGTGGTCTCAGACTGGACCGGGATCCCGCTGGGCCGGATGGTGAAAAATGAGATCGACGCGGTGCTGAATCTGGCCGACACGCTGAACCAGCGGGTTATTGGTCAGCGTCACGGTCTGGATCTGATTGCCCGTCGGGTAAAAACCTCGCGGGCGAAGCTTGACGATCCGAACAAACCGGTCGGCGTATTCATGCTCTGCGGGCCATCCGGCGTGGGTAAAACCGAAACCGCGCTGGCGCTGGCGGAGTCCCTTTACGGCGGCGAGCAGAACGTCATTACCATCAACATGAGTGAATTCCAGGAAGCGCACACCGTTTCGACGTTAAAAGGTGCGCCTCCGGGCTATGTGGGCTATGGTGAAGGCGGCGTCTTAACCGAGGCCGTGCGCCGCCGTCCCTACAGCGTGGTGCTGCTGGATGAAATTGAAAAAGCGCACCCGGACGTGCACGAGATCTTCTTCCAGGTCTTCGACAAGGGCTGGATGGAGGACGGTGAAGGGCGTCACATTGATTTCCGTAACACCATTATTATTCTGACCTCTAACGTCGGCACCGACCTGATCGCAGCCATGTGCGCCGACCCGGAACTGATGCCGGAGCCTGACGCGTTAAGCGGCGCCCTGCGCCAGCCGCTGCTGGAGGTGTTCCCGCCAGCGCTGCTGGGCCGCCTGCTGGTGGTGCCGTATTACCCGCTGAGCGACGAGATGCTGGGGCAGATTGTGCGTCTTCAGCTCAGGCGCATTCAGCGTCGTCTGGAAGAGAATCACAACATTATTTCTGAATTTGACGACAGCGTGGTCGAACAGATTGTTCAGCGCTGTACCGAGGTTGAGTCGGGCGGGCGTATGGTGGATGCGATTTTGACCAATACGTTGCTGCCTCAGATGAGCCAGATTTTACTTACCGCCAGCCGCAGCGACGAGCAGTACCGACGTCTGCATGTCACCTGCGAGCAGGGCGAGTTCCACTGTCAGTTTGCCGCGTAATAATCATCAAGAGAACTGTAAAAGATGACGGATAATGATAACAATCGGACTGTCCCAAACGCGCTCCCGGTCGGGTACCGTTTCAATGAGTTTGAGATAAAAGAGGTGATTGGCGGCGGCGGATTCGGCATCGTCTATCGCGCCTGGGATCACCAGCTCGAACGCACTATCGCTATCAAAGAATTTATGCCTTCCTCCCTCGCCGTGCGCGGCGAGGATATGACGCTGGTGCTGCGCAGCGAGCGCTTCGGCAAAGCGTTTTCTGCCGGTCTGAACAGCTTCATCCAGGAAGCCCGCCTGCTGGCGCGCTTTAACCACCCGAACCTGCTGCACGTACTGCGTTTCTGGGTGCAAAACGACACGGCCTATATGGGGACGCTGTTTTACAGCGGTACCACGCTGTCGCGTCTGCGCGAAGAGAAACCGGAACTGATTAACGAGGCGTGGATCCGCCGCATGCTGCCAATGCTCTTCGGCGCCATCAAAACGATCCACGACGAGGGTTATCTGCACCGCGACATCTCGCTGGATAACATTCAGATTCAGGATAACGGCCTGCCGGTGCTGCTCGATTTCGGATCGGCGCGCCGCACCATCGGTAATCTCTCGGATGAGACGGAAACCATGCTGCGTCCGGGCTTCGCGCCTATCGAGCAGTATACCGACGACAATGAAAGCGAGCAGGGGCCGTGGACGGATATCTACGCGCTCGGCGCCGTATTGCGCACCCTCATCGTCGGCTCTCCGCCGCCGGTCAGCGTGGTGCGTTCGATTCAGGATACCTGCAAACCGCTGGTGGAGCTGATGCCGCAGGGCTATTCCATCCCGTTGCTACAGGCCATCGACAAGGCGCTGGCGCTGCATATGGAAGACCGTCCGCAATCCATTGAGGAGTTCGCGGCGCTGATCGAGATGCCCGTCGCCGGTATCGACGAGGTGCTTACCGCGAAGAAGACCGGCACGATGCTGGTGCCGGTGGAAGAGGAGACATCTGCTTCCGCGCTGGACTGGCGACGTTACAAGCTTCCGGGGCTGGTGGCCGCGGGCGTGCTGGTTGGGGTGGTTGCCGGTGCGATGCTGTTCGGCGGCGGCAGCCAGGAAACGCCAGAGCAGACGGCGCAAACCCCTGCCGTGAGCCCTCCGGCTGAGACCTCCGCCCAGGCGGAGACCAGACCGGCAACGGCAGACGTGAGCGAGCCGGTAGCGTCACCTTCTACGGCGCAGCAGAGTGCGCCGCCTGTCGACGCCAGCCCGGTCGCGCTGGTCTACATCCGCATGCTTGATGGCGAGACGCTGAAGGTGAACGGCGAGTCTAAAGCGCTGCGTCCGGGCAATAACGGTTACGCATCGCTGAAATTGCCTGCGGGCGAGACCCGCATTGAACTGGAAGGCAATGGAAGAACGCGTACCCAGACGCTGGATATTGCGAAGCCAGGCACCTGGCTGGTGAATCCGTAAGCCTGCGGGTAACAGGACGGAGCGAATGTATAACATCAAGTTTGTCTATCTGTTCCACGAGAACGTCTCGCCAGCGTTGTTTGCGAAAATAATCCGTCCGTCCGTTGCCGGACAGTGGATTATGTCGGTTCCCGACCATTCGCTGCGCTCGCTCTTCACGCGCTACGATCTGCTGCGCACGATCACCGGTGCGAATCCTTATCAGTCCGGGCGCGATACCCGCACGCTGATCGCGCAGGATTTAGAGATGGGCAGAGTGGTTGCCATTGACGAAAGTTTTCGTGACTGGTCATCAGTAACGGAAATTTTTTATATCAATGCCAAAGGGCAACTCCAGGCTGCCTCGCTGGTCGGCCTGGGCTGGTATCCGGTGAGTACGATTGTCGACCGCTACGAAACCATGGTGAGAACGTACGGATCTCGCCCTGCGCCAACGGTACTGCCAAAACAGGTGGTGAAATCTAAAACGGCACAGGTGCCGGATGAACCTACTCCGGGCAAGGACGGTAAAACCTATGCCGGGCAGCTTCAGAAGATGACCAAAGCAGAGCGCTGGCAGGCGCGTAAAGATCTGATTGCGAAGGGGAGCAATAGCCTTTATCCGGATGCCCAGATCGCCGCGAAGCGTCTGGCTGCGAATAATATCGCGGTGGAAAAAGCGAAGCTTGCGGAAAATATTTATAAGACCGTGAACCCGCTGGAAACCACACCAGGCGTGCCGGAGGGGTGGACGGATATCAGTAATGACGATGCGCTGTTAGGAAAGTTCGGGCTGAACAAATCAATGCTCTTTGACGATGATACGTCCCCCAATTTTCTGGCGCGCGTCTATCAACCGAAGCCGGAAGTGTTTGGTACAGATATGAACCCCACGCTGGTATTCAGGGGATCGCGCGAGCCTGGTTTCGCCTCTCTGTCTGAGAATGTCTCCTCTTTACTGACCAAAGGGGAGCTGGCGCCGGTGGTAAACGGGGCTGACTGGTCGAATAACTTCTCACAGGGCATGGGTATGGCTTCAGATTATTATAAAAAGGCCGTGAGTATCGGTAAGGAGCTGGCAAGGTCAGGCCAGAATATTGATATTGCCGGTCATTCCCTTGGCGGTGGCCTCGCCTCTGCAACCTCTATGGGCAGCGGAAAAGCGGGGTGGACGTTCAACGCCGCCGGCCTGAATGCCGGAACCGTAGAAAAATACGGCGGCAAGATATTAGGCAGTACGGATAATATCCAGGCTTATCGGGTTGAAGGTGAGCTGCTGACGAAGATTCAGGAAGTTAACCCCTGGGAGGATCTGAAAACGATGAAAGGGCATGTCCCTTCGTGGATCCTCAAAGAGGAAATCTCTGCGCTGAGCCCTAATGCTGCCGGAATACCCCACGATCTTCCCGGTGGAACCGGAAGCGCGCTGGACCGCCACGGGATTAATCAGGCGATTGATTGCATAGAGCAACAGAAGGACGAGGATATTTCGATAATCGGGAGTCGATTGTGAAAAAACGGTTGATGGCTTTTGTCGCGTTATGTTTTTTATTCATGATTCAGGGGTGTAAGCAGGATATGGACCTTAATCCACAGGACTACTTCAGCGGTCAGCAGCTTGAACTGGCGAAAGCGATTGAAGAAGGTGATGTCGACGCGGTGAAGACGCTTGCACCAGACAGCGATCTTAATAAACCGGGAAAGCAGGATATGACCCTGCTTTTTTGGGCCATCGGCAACGCGATTAATGATAAAAAAACATCGCCCCATTTAAAGGTGATTACGTTGCTTGTTAAGGCCGGCGCAGATCCGCTCCAGCCTCGACCGCAGGGAAAAAGCAGCCCTGCCGAATTTGCCCTGAAGGGGGACAGCGCAGACTGGATCAACGCTATGCTGGACGGTGGCCTTTCGCCCAATGTGAAAGATAAGGTCTTCCACGAACCCATCATCTTCCAGTCGCTAAAAGCGAAAAATACAGAGACGCTGGAAGCCATGCTCGATAGCGGAGCAGACGTCAATGCAACCAATTCACTGGGTAAAACGTTGGTGTTTGATGCGCTGGATAACCAGGCTTACGATCATGTCTTGTTACTGCTCGATCGTGGAGCGGACCCGTCAGTTAAGGCTAAAAATGGCTGGTCAATGAGCAATGCGCTTGCGGACGCGCTGAGTGGACTTGATAGAGGCAGCGAGCAATACGAGAAGTTAAATGAAATAAAAGAGAAACTTATTCAGAAAGGGGGCGTGTGGCCACCTGCGCCGGTTAAGTGATTGCACAACTGTCATAAAAGCCAGAGATAAGGTTTTTTCCGGAGTTTCCATAAGCCTGCACTCTTTGGATTTATAAATACGAAAGTTCGTACCTCCAGACAAATCAACCCAGCATTGCATCAATCCAAATCCATCTCGTCGAAATTAGCTTTACGTTCATAAACGTTCCCAGCATAAACCATTACGGAATAAAGATTATGCTCAACCGAATTACCGTCCAGCTCCCGGTCGAGGGGCTGCTCTTCTGGAAACTCTCCGGCCGCGAAGCGATGTCCGAGTCGTTCGCGCTGACGCTCACCCTGCTTGGTACGGACGCGCGCATTGACCGCAGCAAGCTGCTGGGCCAGCCGGTCACAGTGACCATCCCGACGCAGAACCTGCTTACCCCCCGCTATATCAACGGCAAGGTGACGCGCGTGGCGGTGAGCGCCGTGGAGCTGACGGGCACCCGCTACGCGGTGTACCAGCTGACGGT
>NZ_JADCKV010000011.1:0-73808 GCF_014982105.1 Enterobacter cloacae complex sp. P18RS
ACCAACTGAGCTAACGACCCACTTTTGCGCTGCTTTCACGTTGTTTGATATCCCGTGGCAACGGCGGCATATATTACTGATTTAAGAATTCTGCGCAACAAAAATTTCGATGAAGATCACTTAACTGCTTAGGAATCATGCTGCACGACCAGAAATGACGCGATTTCTGGTCATGCGATAATCAACCCATCGAACTCAAACGTTTTTGCGCTTGTTTGGCGCCGTCTGTACCCGGGAATTTTGCAACCACCTGCTGATAAACCGCTTTGGCTTTTGCAGTGTCGCCTTTGTCCTGCATGATCACGCCGACTTTATACATCGCATCAGGCGCTTTAGGTGATTTCGGGTAATTTTTCACCACAGAGGCAAAATAAAACGCCGCATCATCCTTTTTACCCTTGTTGTAATTCAACTGACCCAGCCAGTAGTTCGCATTTGGCTGGTAAGTGGAATCAGGGTACTTCTTAACAAAGTTCTGAAACGCAACGATAGCATCGTCCTGGCGCGATTTGTCCTGCACCAGGGCAATGGCCGCGTTGTAGTCCGTATTCGCGTCACCGCTCTGTACAGGCGCACCAGACGACGCGGAGGCATCTGCCGCAGGTGCAGGCGTTGCCGCACCGCTTTGATCGCCTGCTGCTGGCTGTGCTGCTGCTCCGCCGCTGTTCAGGCTATCCATCTGCAACAAAATTTGCTTCTGGCGCTCCACAACCTGATTAAGCTGATACTGACTCTCCTGGATCTGACCACGAAGGGAATCAATATCATTCTGGTTATCGGAAAGCTGCTGCTGGAGTTGAGTTAAAAGCTGGCTGTGAGCGTTAGAAATACGCTCGAGTTGAGTGACCCGGTCTTCTACCGAGCCTGAGCCGACACTACTGATTGGTGCCTGAGCAAAAGCGGCCCAGGGGGCCGCTATTCCAACCAGTAACGACAGACTCATCAGATGATGTCTGAAGTTACTGCTCATGCAATTCTCTTAGTAAACGAGTACGGCACGACGGTTTTTGGAGTAAGCCGCTTCGTCGTGACCCAGTACTGCTGGTTTTTCTTTACCGTAAGAAACGATGGAGATCTGGTCAGCAGAAACGCCTTTACCCTGGAGGTACATTTTAACAGCGTTTGCACGACGTTCACCCAGGGAGATGTTGTACTCCGGAGTACCACGTTCGTCCGCATGACCTTCTACGGTGACTTTGTAAGACGGGTTGCTACGCAGGAAGTTTGCGTGCGCATCCAGCATTGCAGCGAAGTCAGAACGGATGTCGTATTTATCCAGATCGAAGTAAACGATGTTGTTCTGCTGTAACTGCTGCATCTGAAGACGCGCTTGCTCTTCAGAAGACATATTGCCATTGCCGTTAGCGTCCATACCGGTGCCGGCACCCATCATGCCTTCGCCGCTCTGGTCATTGCTTGCATTCTTGTTAGAAGAACACGCTGCGATTGCCATAACAGGCAGAGCGATCATCAGCCCCTTCAGCACTTTGTTCAGTTGCATTTCTAAGATTCCTTTAGTAATCAATTAATTATTATTACAGATACGGCGACCAGGCAGGTGATTTTACCTGTCCATCAGTTGCCGGAAGACGCGCTTTGAAACGCCCATCTGTAGAAACCAGATTCAGCACGGATCCCATCCCCTGAGAAGAGCTGTAGATTACCATGGTGCCGTTAGGTGCCAGACTTGGCGTTTCATCCAGGAACGTTGACGACAGTACTTGTACGCCCCCCGTTACCAGATCTTGTTTGGCAATGTGCTGCTGACCACCCGCAGTACTGACCATTACCATCGTTTTACCATCGGCACTGACGTCAGCATCCTGGTTCTGAGAACCTTCCCAGGTAATACGCTGCGCTGCTCCGCCGTTGATATTCACTTTATAAACTTGTGGTCGACCTGCCTGGTCAGACGTAAAGGCCAGATTCTGGCTGTCCGGGAACCAGGTTGGCTCAGTGTTGTTGCTACGACCATCCGTGACCTGACGGATCTGACCAGAACCAATATCCATCACGTACAGGTTCAGGCTACCGGTTTTAGACAGGGCAAACGCCAGTTTGGTACCGTCCGGAGAGAACGCAGGCGCACCGTTGTGACGCGGGAATGACGCAACCTGACGCACAGCACCGTTAGAGAGCGTCTGGATAACCAGCGCGGAACGGCCGCTTTCGAAGGTCACGTACGCCAGCTTAGAGCCGTCCGGAGACCATGCCGGAGACATCAGCGGCTGTGGTGAACGGTGTACGGTGAACTGGTTGTAGCCATCGTAGTCAGAGACGCGCAGCTCATAAGGGAACTGGCCGCCGTTGGTCTGTACTACGTACGCGATACGGGTACGGAACGCACCTTTAATACCGGTCAGCTTCTCAAACACTTCGTCACTCGCCGTATGGCCTGCGTAACGCAGCCACTGCTTGTTCACCTTATACGTGTTTTGAGCCAGAACGGTACCCGGCGCACCGCCGGTATCCACCAGCTGATAAGCGACGTTATAGCCGCCGTCTGGCGCAGGAGTAACCTGTCCGACAACCACGGCATCAATACCCAGTGCAGACCATGCAGCAGGTTGAACTTCCTGAGCGGTACCCGGCTGCTGCGGCAGACGAGAACGATCTAAGGGGTTAAATTTACCGCTGTTACGCAGGTCAGCTGCAACAATGCCGCCAATATCTTCAGGCGCAGCGCCCGGGCCTGCCCACTGGAACGGAACGACACCGATTGGACGCGCTGAGTCGTTCCAGTCGGTAATGTCGATGCTTACTGTGGCATGCACTGCTGACGTCAACAGTACTAAAAAACCAAAAGCTAATCGTAATGCCTGCTTCATCATATCTCCCTTATCCGAACAATAAGTCCTGGATAATTTAGCAGAAGGTTAACAAACTCAAATACACAAAACTATCAGAACCCGATAACCGCAGCTCTGCTTATGGCTTAAAGTTCAGCGAAGCGTCTTTGAACACTTCATAGACAGCCTGTGACGGAGGTTTTGGCAGTTTTGCCTGATTCACTGCCACAAGTGCAGCCTGGCATAATGCGTCATCGCCTCCTTCAGACTCAACGCTCAGCACGGTACCATCAGTATGCAGTTTAATATGCAGTCTGCATGTTTTCCCTGTATACAATGATTTATCGTTAAGCCTGCTGGATATAGCCGCAGCAATCTGATTCTTATAGTCGTTGATCTCAGCGCCAGAAGCACCGTTGTTCTTAGTGTTACCACTTCCTGCCGGTGCTGCGTTACTTCCTTTCGCCCCACCGCCCGTTTTCGGTGCATTCTTACCAGAACTCAGGTCGCCAATGATATCGTCAGCGGTGGCTGCTTCAGCGGCAGCTTTTTCAGCAGCGGCCTTCCTGGCAGCGGCTTTTTCAGCGGCAGCTTTCTTGTCGGCTGCGGCTTTTTCGGCAGCTGCTTTTTTAGCTGCGGCAGCTTTCTCGGCAGCCGCTTTTTTATCAGCCGCAGCTTTTTCAGCGGCAGCCGCTTTTTCAGCCGCAGCCTTCTCGGCAGCAGCCGCTTTCTTCGCAGCATCGGCAGCAGCTTTCTTCTCTGCTTCCTGAGCGGCTTTCTTCGCGGCTTCTGCTTCCGCTTTCTTCTGGGCATCAGCAGCGGCTTTCTTCGCAGCTTCTGCTTCCGCTTTTTTCTGAGCATCAGCAGCGGCTTTCTTCGCCGCGTCAGCCGCTAATTTCGCCTGTGCGTCAGCCTGCGCTTTTGCATCAGCCGCGGCTTTGGCTGCCGCCTCTTCCGCCTGCTTCTGCTGTTCCTGCGCCTTCTTCGCAGCGGCTTCAGCCTGCTTCTGCTGTTCTGCCTGCTCTTTCGCCGCTTCCTGCGCCTGCAAACGCTCTTTCTCTAGCTGCTTCAGACGTTCCTGCTCAGCGGCCTGCTTTTCACGTAGCTCTTCCGCCTGCTGTTGCGCCTGTTTTTCTCGCTGCTCTTCAGCACGTTTAGAGCTCGCCTGCTGCTGTTGCTGACGATTATAGTTCTGAACGATCGCACCAGGATCCACCATGACGGCGTCGATGGAGGCCCCCCCACCGCCGCCTGATGCATCAAGGTGCTCATCGAACGAACTCCAGATCAGCGCTGCAAAAAGAATTACGTGCAGCACTGCGGAGACGATTATCGCTCGCTTAAGCTTGTCGTTCTGTTCGGTTGCCTTTGACACTATCGGTTCCCAAAAACTACGCAGATGATTAAATAGGCTGAGTCATTAAGCCAACTGACTTAACGCCCGCGCTATGTAGCAAGTTCAGCGCTTTGATAATTTCATCATATGGTACGTCTTTCGCACCACCGATTAAGAAGACCGTCTTCGGATTTGACTCCAGGCGTCGTTGCGCTTCAGCAATAACCTGCTCTGGCGGAAGCTGATCCATACGATCTTTCTCTACCACCACGCTGTACTGCCCTACGCCGGAAACCTCAATGATGACCGGAGGATCGTCATTGGTGCTTACCGCCTGTGATTCTGTCGCATCCGGCAGATCAACTTCCACGCTCTGGGTGATGATGGGCGCCGTCGCCATAAAGATCAGCAGCAGCACCAGCAGCACGTCCAGTAACGGAACGATATTGATTTCGGACTTGAGCTCGCGACGACCTCGTCCACGCGATCTGGCCATGGTTTACCCCTTGTTGCTCTCGGTGCTGGTAAACGCCTGACGATGCAGAATCGCGGTGAACTCTTCCATAAAGTTGTCGTAGTTCAGTTCCAGTTTGTTCACGCGCTGGTTCAGACGGTTGTACGCCATTACCGCCGGAATTGCGGCGAACAGACCGATTGCGGTCGCGATCAGTGCTTCTGCGATACCCGGCGCAACCATCTGCAACGTTGCCTGCTTCACCGCCCCAAGGGCGATAAAGGCGTGCATGATCCCCCACACCGTACCAAACAGGCCGATATACGGGCTGATGGAGCCAACGGTTCCGAGGAAAGGAATATGCGTTTCAAGATTTTCCAGTTCGCGGTTCATGGAGATGCGCATCGCACGCGACGCCCCTTCTACCACGGCTTCCGGCGCATGGCTGTTAGCGCGATGTAAGCGAGCGAACTCTTTGAAACCGCTGTAGAAAATTTGTTCGGAGCCTGAAAGGTTATCACGGCGTCCCTGGCTTTCCTGGTACAGACGCGAAAGCTCAATACCCGACCAGAACTTATCTTCAAACGCTTCGGCTTCGCGGCCAGCGGCATTGAGGATACGCGTTCTCTGGATGATGATGGCCCAGGATGCGATTGAAAAACCAATCAAAATCAACATGATAAGTTTAACCAGAAGGCTTGCCTTCAGGAACAAATCAAGGATATTCATGTCAGTCACTGCTTAAACTCCGCGACAATAGACTTAGGAAGCGCACGAGGCTTCATTATGGTTGGATCAACACAGACAATCAGGACTTCAGCTGAGTTCAGTACCGTGTTCTCTGCATTGACTATCCGCTGCGTGAAAACCAGTGAAGTTCCGCGCATTGATGTAATTTCTGTTTGGACTTCGAGCATATCGTCGAGTCTGGCAGGCGCAAAATACTCAAGCGTCATCTTGCGTACCACGAAGGCAACTCGCTCAGCCAACAGCACCTGTTGACTAAAGTGATGATGGCGCAGCATCTCTGTGCGTGCCCGTTCATAAAAAGCAACGTAGCTGGCGTGGTAGACCACACCACCGGCATCGGTATCTTCGTAATAGACACGTACCGGCCATCGAAACAGCGTTGTATTCACTTTACATCCCGGTAATACAAGAAAAGTTGGAGCTTTCAAACTTCGCTACTATACGCGCGGGAATGATGGTTTGGAATGGGAGAAAGTAAACGGAGAGTAAATTTTTATGGGCCAGGGTAAGCCCATAACGTTAACGGACATTTCTTATTCAGAAGAAGAAGAAAATCAAACCGGCGAGGAGAACCAGATCGGCAATCAGTGGGCAGAAGATGCCCTGCCAGTGTAGCGCTTTCGGACGAAAGCCGACACCGTGAATCACGCCTGCGCACACCGCCCACATAATCAGGAAGCCGTGCCAGATTTCAAGCTCGCTGGTTTTCGCCGCGAAGCGCGACGGGTCCCAGAAGATACAGCCTGCCAGCAGTAATGCCATAATGAGGGAAAGCGCCCTCAAGGGGCGCTTATCCATTACCGCATATAACGTTGCGATAATATTCATTAGTGCTTTTCTTCACCTGCTTTGGTCGCTTCTACATGCTCAAGCGCCAGGGCAGTGATGACACCAAACGCACAGGCAAGAAGCGTCCCTAAAATCCATGCGAAATACCACATATTCAGCTCCTTACTTAGTACATAGAGTGGGTGTTGCTTTCGATATGTTCTTTAGTGATACGACCGAACATTTTCCAGTAACACCAGATGGTGTAAGCCAGAACAATCGGAACGAACACGCAAGCCACATAGGTCATTAAGTTCAGCGTCATATGGCTGGACGTTGCATCCCACATGGTCAGGCTGGCATTCATCATGGTGCTGGATGGCATCACGAACGGGAACATCGCAATACCGGCCGTCAGGATGATGCACGCCAGCGTCAGGGAAGAGAATACGAACGCCAGAGCGCCTTTCTCCAGACGAGACGTCAGCACGGTCAGCAGTGGCAGCAGCACACCCAGAGCCGGGATAGCCCACAGCACAGGGTTATTGTTGAAGTTCACCAGCCATGCACCGGCCTGACGCGCCACCTCTTTGGTCAGCGGGTTAGACGGTGCAGCATGGTTGATAGCGGACGTCACCACGTATCCATCAATACCATACACCACCCACACACCGGCCAGCGCGAAGCAGACCAGCGTCACCAGCGCTGCCACCTGAGCGGTAGCGCGGGAACGCAGATGCAGTTCACCTACGGTACGCATCTGGAGATAGGTTGCCCCCTGGGTGATGATCATCGCCACGCTCACCACGCCTGCCAGCAGACCAAACGGATTCAGCAGTTGGAAGAAGTTACCGGTGTAGAACAGACGCATATATTCGTCGACGTGGAACGGTACGCCCTGCAACAGGTTACCGAACGCCACACCAATGACCAGCGGTGGAACGAAGCTACCGATGAAGATGCCCCAGTCCCACATGTTACGCCAGCGGGTGTCTTCAATCTTGGAACGGTAGTCAAAACCCACCGGACGGAAGAATAAAGAAGCCAGCACCAGAATCATCGCCACATAGAAGCCGGAGAACGCAGCCGCGTAGACCATCGGCCAGGCAGCGAACAGCGCGCCGCCTGCGGTGATCAGCCACACCTGGTTACCGTCCCAGTGCGGGGCGATGGAGTTGATCATGATTCGACGCTCGGTGTCATTACGACCGAGGAAACGGGTGAGCATGCCCACGCCCATGTCGAAACCATCGGTGACCGCGAAACCAATCAGCAGAACACCGATCAGCAGCCACCAGATAAAACGCAATACTTCATAATCGATCATTTGATGACTCCTGTCTTAGCGTGCCGGCTGAGTAGTCGCAACAGACTGCTCGTAGTGGTAGCGACCGGTTTTCAGGCTGCTTGGGCCAAGGCGCGCGAACTTGAACATCAGGAACAGTTCAGCCACCAGGAACAGGGTGTACAGACCGCAAATGAGCAGCATGGAGAAGATCAGGTCGCCTGCGGTCAGGGAGGAGTTCGCTACCGCTGTTGGCAGCACCTCACCGATCGCCCAAGGCTGACGGCCATATTCCGCAACAAACCAGCCGGACTCGATAGCAATCCATGGCAGTGGGATACCGTACAGCGCGGTGCGCAGCAGCCATTTTTTCTCACCGATACGGTTACGAATGACTGACCAGAACGAGGCCGCGATGATCAGCAGCATGATAATGCCGCAACCCACCATGATGCGGAACGCGAAGTACAGCGGCGCAACGCGTGGAATAGAGTCTTTGGTTGCCATCTGAATCTGCGCTTCCGTCGCGTCGGAGACGTTCGGGGTATAGCGTTTCAGCAGCAGACCGTAACCGAGGTCTTTCTTCACGTCGTTAAATTGATCGCGAACGGCCTGGTCGGTAGAGCCGGCGCGCAGCTGTTCCAGCAGCGAGTAGGCTTTCATCCCGTTACGGATACGCTCTTCATGCTGCACCATCAGATCTTTCAGGCCAGTCACCTGTTTGTCGACGGAGCGCGTGGCGATAATACCCAGAGCGTAAGGAATTTGAATGGCGAAGCGGTTTTCCTGCGCTTCCTGGTCAGGCACACCGAACAGGGTAAACGCTGCCGGTGCCGGCTGGGTTTCCCATTCAGCTTCAATTGCGGCGAGTTTGGTTTTCTGCACGTCGCCCATTTCGTAACCGGATTCATCACCCAGAACAATCACGGACAGAATCGCGGCCATACCGAAGCTTGCTGCGATAGCAAAAGAACGCTTGGCGAACGCGAAGTCACGGCCGCGCAGCATATAGTAGGAGCTGATGCCCAGCACGAACATCGCGCCGCACACATACCCAGACGCCACGGTGTGAACGAATTTAACCTGAGCAACCGGGTTCAGGACCAGCTCAGCGAAGCTGACCATCTCCATACGCATGGTTTCGAAGTTGAAATCAGATGCGATTGGGTTTTGCATCCAGCCGTTCGCCACCAGGATCCACAGTGCGGACAAGTTGGAGCCTAATGCCACCAGCCAGGTTACCGCCATATGCTGGACTTTACCCAGACGGTCCCAACCGAAGAAGAACAGACCTACAAAGGTGGATTCGAGGAAGAAGGCCATCAGACCTTCAATGGCCAGCGGCGCACCGAAAATATCCCCTACATAGTGGGAATAGTAAGACCAGTTTGTCCCGAACTGGAACTCCATGGTCAGACCGGTTGCCACGCCCAGCGCAAAGTTGATACCAAACAACTTGCCCCAGAACTTGGTCATATCTTTATAAATCTGTTTGCCGGAGAGGACGTAAACCGTTTCCATGATGGCCAGCAGGAACGCCATACCGAGCGTCAGCGGCACAAACAGGAAGTGGTACATCGCGGTCAAGGCAAACTGTAAGCGCGACAGTTCGACTACGTCTAACATTATGACTCCTTGCTCATCGCATGAAGACTCCGAGAGTGAACCCCGTTAGATAAGGATCCACACGCATGCCCCAATACAAAGTTATCTGCTTCCCTTCTTCGTTGCTTATTCTCTTCAGGAGGAAAAAGCAATGATGAAAGGTTACAAATACGTTAAGAAAAAACCAAATTGATCCCGTAAATATAATACGCTGCAAAACCCTTACAATAAACAGGTTTTTATTCGAACAGATTTACGTTTTTCGACGGCGATCAATTTATAGCAAAATTACCACTTTTCGGCCATTTTGATCGGGAACAATTTAACGCCTTTCGGAGGCTTTTTCCAAGGATTAAACATTGATTTAAATCAAAAACAGTCAGAGCTGTTAATGATGTTTCTTTGTAGTGCGGATAGTAAAAACCTTGTTAACAATATGTATATTTAAAGGCGTTATTGGTTATAAAAGCCAGAAGATAATATAAACAGTTGTGATTTTTATTAACGCGCGAGAAAAACGCATTTTGCCGGAAGATAACCATATAATGTTATCTGCTTCACAGTATTTTTCTTTCGCTTTGCTACCCGCCGAAACGATTACATTTCATTCACCTTTAATAATCTTAAAATTAACACCCTTTCGTGACTATTTGATGAAATAAAGGCCGCAGGAATGCGGCCTTTATATTATTCTGAAGATTACCTTTCAATTTTTATGCTGAAGGTGCGTGACTGGCCTGGCCGGAAAGGTCCCGTAATGGCTGAGCCCTCCTCCCCTTGCGCCTTGCGGACCTCATTCATGTCCGTTTCGCAACAGGCCTGGACCTCACGGTTCACAGACAAAGTCACATCACCGGAGCGGGTCTCCGAAGGGTTGTACAGACGAAGAATCATCTCGTCACGATCCTCCGCTTTTTTCAGCGCACTGAGTACGCATCCGTTAGGCGCCAGCGTTAGCAGGCTATAGCTACCGGGTGTGGTGAAAGAGGCGCGGTTAAGCTTCATCGCATCCCACGGGATTTTGTTATAGCAGAGCGCTGGCGTTAACCACGACTTCGCCTGCTGCGCAACGCCAGCACTGACGGGCGTACCATTAAAACTGAACAGGCTAAAGCGACAGGTTAACTGGCCCCGCATCTGCGAATCAGGCACCGGCATTTTGATCCCGGACGGTCTGCCGGGGCGCAGCAGTAAATCTTCCTTCCCAAGCACCCCCACGCCGCGAAGCAACGTCAGGGCAAACGTTTTTTGACGCTCGCCAGTCACTTCAAATTCGCGCAACCCTTCGGTAAACAGGGCCATTCCGTTACGCCGTTCCTGGAGCACCGCGTAGTTGAGCAGATTCCACACCGGCAGCGGCGCTTCCTTCCAGCCCTCCTCCTGCCAGTTCGCCATCGCTTCATCCTGTACAGGTCGCGTCAGCGAACCGAACTGGGTATCGGCTAACACCGTGTCTGCGGTAAATGGCGTCGGGATCAGCACCCGCACACGGTGGTCATCCGCGTGATTTCCGAGACGCGCCTCAACGTCGATACGTCGGCTGTTATGGCTGAGCGTGACCGTGAGTTCTGCCTCAAGCGTTCCCGTCTGCTGACGCGCAGAACGTTCGGCGAGATCCGCCGGCACCGCCATGCGATGGCGGATCACCGCCCTGCTCTGCCAGGCCTCGTGGATCACCTCAACCTCATGCTCGCCCTGAGCGGAAGTGAGTCTCCACTCTTCCCGTGAAGGCGAGTAGTCGTACTCATCGCCATCATCCGAGCCCTCTTCTATTTCCAGCGCGCGGTCATAGATAAGCCCGGACGCTTTATCGAGCAGACGCAGGGTGCCGTCGTCGTTTAACGTTATTTCCCAGAAAGCATTTTCCAGTAACGCCTCCGACGATTTTTCTGCCGCCAGCAGCTTGCCGGCCACGTGCGGCTCGATATAGAGCGTGCGGTAACCCATTGATGGCAGGATCTGATTGAGCTGGATATCAAACTCCATAAAGGGATCGTAGTTGCCGTAATGCACAATTTGCCGGTCAATCAAGCCGGGGTCGATTTCACGCGCGCTGCGCAGGCAGTAAGGGATTTCATTCCCCCTATCGTCCAGCAGGCGGAACTGGCTGGCGCGCAGACGTATCGTGGTGTTAATCACTTCCTCACGCGGCCAGGGCGTGAGGTTAAACATCACCAGTTTGTCTTCCTCGCTCTGCGGCATGTTGTCGACAATCTTGCGCATATAGAAGCATGTCAGGTTATCGGCCATGTCTTCCGCCAGCTCGAAGCGTGACATCACCTCACGATGCACTTTGTCACTACAGCAGCAGCCGATACTGTCATGGGCGTGATTCTTGAGGATCTCTTTCCACATTTTTTCCAGCAAACCGTGGTGATACTCAAAGCCCAGCGTCCAGGCAAGCGTGGCCAGCGGCTCAAGGACGTTGACGATTTTATTCTCTATCCGGGCGTGGGCGATTTTAATGTCCATCCGCGTGGAGCCTATCGTCCGGTGCACCCGCATATATTTACCGTCAATAAACTCCCCTTTCAGCGTCGCCAGTTCATCGCGGTGCGCGTCAATGTGGTCAAACACCTTCTCGAAGCGGCTCATCACAAACTGACGCTGCGGATAGATTTCGCGCAGCTTATCCATCACCGCAAAGATGTTCTGCTGGAGCGGCATCTGATCATGGCCGTTAGGCAGCAAAATTTCTTTCGTCACGGAGGCTTTTTCCAGCACCTCGAAGTACGTGTCGAGCCGTTTGCGCAGCTCGGCCTCATCCTCCGGTAAGTACTTACCAATCGCGTAGCCCAGCGGCAGCACCTGTGCCGTCACTTCGCTGCCGTCCTGACTTTGCCAGAGAAATTCGGTTTTATCGGTACCGTGCCGCTCGGAACACCCGCGCCAGAACATGGTGCGCGTGATGCCAAAACCGTTGTAAATGTGCGGCAGTTGGGAGGACATGCCGAAGGAGTCCGGCAGATAGCCAATTTTCATCGGCTCGCCAAAGGCCAGACAGTCGCGAATGCCGTACATCAGATTTCGGACAATCGACTCGCCGGAGACAAGGGTGGTGTCCGTCTGGGTATACCACGGCCCAATAATCAGCTTCCCGGCCGCCACCAGCGCCTTCACGCGTGGCCTGTTTTCCGGTTTCACGGCAAAATAATCTTCCAGCACCGCCGTCTGGCCGTCGAGAACGTAGTATTTATACTCTGCGTCCTGCTCAAGACGAGTGAGGATCTCTTCCATATTATTGACCAGAAGAATACGTGACGCTTCGGTGGTGAAGTACCACTCCCGGTCCCAGTGCATATGTGGCGTGATATGAACGCGAGATACAGCTTTCATCTTCGTTTCCTGTCAGTGCGTGTTTACGATGATATGTCTTCAGTCACGTAGGTGCCGCTCTTCACGGCCTGGCGTCGCCAGAGCAGTAAAATGAGCGTAGAGATTGCGGCGCCAGCCAGCGCGGCGCCAAACCAGCCAACAGCGGCCATCACGCCGCCCAGCCCGGCATCATGCAGTAAGAAGAGAGAGAAAATGCCCGCGCCGGGGGTGGAGAGCCCAATCCCCATCGCCCCGACAATGGCACCGGTCGCCATTGACCCCAGAACAAATGAGCCGATGACCCGCAGCGGATCCTCAATAGCCATCGGAATTGCCCCTTCGGTGATGCCCGCCAGCCCCAGCAGCCAGGTGGACTTGCCGGTTTCAATTTCGAACTGTTTAAACAGGTTCGGGGCCAGCATCGTTGATGCCGTCACGGTAAAGGCCGATACCATTTTGACGGAGGCAAAAATCGCATAAGGCCCGTATACGCCATTGGCCATCGCTCCCAGACAGAACGCGTAAGAGGCTTTGTTGACCGGACCGCCCAGATCGAACGAGCACATAAAGCCCAGGATCGCCCCCAGCAGCAGGGCGTTCGCGCCGGACAGACCGTTAAGCCAGGCGGTCAGGGCATTATTGATCCAGGCCACCGGTTCGCCGATCACAAACAGCATCAGGCTGCCTGCGCCCAGCACGCCAATCACCGGATAGAGATAAAAGGTCAGAAAGCCGTTGTAGCGGCTACTCAGTCGGATGTGGTTTTTTACCCAGCGCATCAGGTAGCCCGCAATCAGCCCGCCGACGATGGCCCCGAGAAAACCAGAGCCGATCATATTGGCGGCAAGACCCGCCGCAAAGCCCGGCGTTAGCGCAGGTTTATCCGCCAGCGAGTAAGCGGTATAGGCCGCCAGAACAGGCACCATCAGAATACCGAGCATCCCGCCGCCCAGTTTGCGGTACATCCACAGCCACGAATTTTCCTGATCGAACAGATGCTGCAAGCCCAGGATTTGCGCCAGCAGTACCGACACCGCCAGCACCGTGCCGCCAGCGACAATCAGCGGCACCGCAAAGGAGATACCGCTGAGCAGCGCCTGCTTGAGTTCGGTTTTAACGCACTTTTTCGCGTCCGTGTCGACGTGCGCAGGACGCGCATCGGATACAGGCTGTAGCGCCAGCGCACGCTCAATGAGCGCTTCCGCATGGCGTAAGGGTTCCGCGACGGGCACGGAAATGGCGGGGATCCCCTGAAAACGCTCACGCTCTTTGATCGCCACTTCCGCCGCGAAGATACACGCTTTTGCCTCCTGCAACTGCTGCGCGGTGATGCGCCCCTCAATACCATTTGCCCCCTGCTTTTCGACCACCACATTGACGCCGAGCTTACGTCCCGCTTTTTCGAGATACTCCGCTGCCATGTAGGTATGGGCGATCCCGGCCGGACAGGCGGTAACGCAGACGATCGTCGGGGCATTCTCCGCAACGGCGGTTTCTTGTGTGTCAGGCGCTGTTTCCAGCGCCGCAAGCACCGCTTCCGCGCTGGTCGCCGTCATCACGCGCGCCCTGAGCTCGTCATCCGCCAGGCGAGACGTCAGTTCCGTCAGGACCTGAATATGCGTTGATCCCGCTTGTGCGGGAGGAATGGCGAGCAGAAAAATCAGCTCGACCTCCTCCGGTCCGTCCACACCTTCCCAGGCCAGCGGCTCACGCAGTGTGGCCACGGCAAAAGCCGCTTCGTTTACCGCCACTGATTTACCATGAGGTACGGCCAGCCCCTCGCCCAGCGCCGTCGGGCCAAGCGATTCCCGATGGAAAACGTCTGCCAGAAACGTATCGGCGTTGGCTATTTTGCCCAACGCCACCAGCCGCGTCGCAAGCTGACGGATTGCCTCATCACGGCTGGTAAACTGCGCCTGCACGCAGACAGCACGGGGGTCGGTCAGAGTCGTCAGGTTCATAAGATCCTCACCTATCCAAAGTTATTGTCTGGGCAGGATTGTGGCAGACCGGATAATACATTTATGTGATCATTTTCACTAACACCGATATTTATATCTTATTTGTATTATTTACAAATTTACCACTGAAGGCATAATTCCCTGAAAACGTATTAAAAAGGCGCGACACAATGGGCAATAAACCGATGTACCGGCAGATCGCCGATGCGTTCCGCGAGAAAATTAATGCCGGTGAGTTAAAACCTGGCGACGCGCTGCCGACGGAATCCAGCCTTCAGGAGGCGTTTAGCGTCAGCCGGGTCACCGTGCGGCAGGCTTTGAAGCTGCTCGCCGACGAGCAGATCATCGAAAGTATTCAGGGCAGCGGCTCGTATGTAAAAGAGGAGCGGGTGAATTACGATATTTATCAGCTCACCGGTTTTTACGAAAAGTTAGCGGATCGCAACGTCGATACGCACAGCGACGTCAGCGTCTTCGAAGTGGTGAAAGCCGATGAGCGGCTCGCGGCAAAACTTGCGCTCAATCCGGATGATAAGGTCTGGCACGTCAAGCGCGTACGCTTCATCAGGGAAAAGCCGGTGAATCTGGAAGAGACATGGATGCCGCTGGCGATGTTCCCCGACCTCACCTGGGAAGTGATGGAACAGTCGAAATACCATTACATTGAGCAGATCAAAAAGATGGTGATCGATCGCAGCGAGCAGGAGCTGGTGCCAGTCATGCCATCGGATGAGGCGATTGCCGCCCTGGCGCTCGATCCGGCAAAACCGATTCTGGAAAAAGTCTCTCGTGGCTTTCTGAAAGACGGCCGGGTATTTGAATACAGTCGCAACGTGTTTAACACCGACGACTATAAATTCACTCTGGTGGCTAAACGCAGGCAATAAAAAAAGGCCGCTTTACAGCGGCCAACCATGTCGAAACGGACATTTTTTTATACTTCAACGCGCCCCATTCGGGGAGCAGAGAGGACTTACTTAATGATGGATTTCAGTGCTTCACCGATATCCGCCAGGCTGCGAACGGTTTTCACGCCTGCGGCTTCCAGTGCTGCGAATTTCTCATCAGCCGTACCTTTACCGCCTGCGATAATCGCGCCCGCGTGACCCATACGTTTGCCTTTCGGCGCGGTCACACCCGCGATGTAACCCACCACCGGCTTGGTCACATGATCTTTGATGTAAGCAGCCGCTTCTTCTTCCGCGCTACCACCGATCTCACCGATCATCACGATCGCTTCGGTCTGTGGATCTTCCTGGAACAGCTTCAGGATGTCGATGAAGTTAGAGCCCGGGATCGGGTCACCGCCGATGCCCACGCAGGTGGACTGGCCGAAACCGTAGTCGGTGGTCTGCTTAACCGCTTCATAGGTCAGGGTACCGGAACGGGACACGATACCCACTTTGCCTGGGCGATGAATGTGGCCCGGCATGATACCGATTTTGCATTCGCCTGGAGTGATAACGCCTGGGCAGTTCGGGCCGATCATGCGCACGCCTGCTTCGTCCAGCTTCACCTTCACGGTCAGCATATCCAGCGTCGGGATGCCTTCGGTGATGGTGATGATCAGCTTAATGCCTGCGTCGATCGCTTCCAGAATAGAGTCTTTGCAGAACGGCGCCGGTACGTAGATCACGGTCGCGGTTGCGCCCGTCGCTTCTACCGCTTCACGCACGGTGTTGAACACCGGCAGGCCCAGGTGCGTGGTGCCGCCTTTACCTGGCGTTACGCCGCCAACCATCTGCGTACCATAGGCAATCGCCTGTTCGGAGTGGAAAGTCCCCTGGCTACCGGTGAAGCCCTGGCAGATAACCTTGGTATCTTTATTAATTAAAACGGACATTATTTCCCCTCCACTGCGGCAACAACCTGCTGAGCTGCATCCGTCAGACTTTTCGCTGCAATAATATTCAGGCCGCTGTCAGCCAGTTTTTTCGCGCCGAGTTCAGCGTTGTTCCCTTCCAGACGTACAACAACCGGAACGTTAACGCCCACTTCTTCTACCGCGCCGATGATACCGTCGGCGATCAGGTCGCAACGTACGATACCGCCGAAGATGTTCACCAGAACCGCTTTCACGTTGCTGTCAGAGAGGATGATTTTGAACGCTTCGGTTACGCGCTCTTTGGTTGCGCCACCGCCCACGTCGAGGAAGTTCGCTGGCTCACCGCCGTGCAGCTTAACGATGTCCATGGTGCCCATTGCCAGGCCCGCACCGTTAACCATGCAGCCGATGTTGCCATCCAGCGCGACGTAGTTCAGCTCCCACTGTGCAGCCTGTGCTTCACGCGGATCTTCCTGAGACTGATCGCGCATTTCACGCAGATCGGACTGGCGGAACAGCGCGTTGCCGTCAGCGCCCAGCTTGCCGTCGAGGCAGATCAGGTCGCCCTGGGTGGTGATCACCAGCGGGTTGATCTCGATCAGCGCCAAATCGCGCTCCAGGAAAATGGTCGCCAGACCCATGAAGATCTTGGTGAACTGCTGAACCAGCTTGCCTTCCAGACCCAGTTTGAATGCCAGCTCACGACCCTGGTAAGGCATTGGGCCCGCCAGCGGATCGATAGCCACTTTGTGGATCAGGTGCGGGGTTTCTTCCGCCACTTTTTCGATTTCCACGCCGCCTTCGGTAGACGCCATGAACACCACGCGACGGGAGCTACGGTCTACGACTGCGCCGAGGTACAGTTCTTTCGCGATGTCGGTTGCCGCTTCAACCAGGATCTGGTTAACCGGCTGGCCGTTCGCATCTGTCTGGTAGGTTACCAGACGCTTGCCGAGCCAATGTTCAGCAAACGCACGGATCTCTTCTTTGCTCTTAACAACCTTCACACCGCCCGCTTTACCACGGCCACCAGCGTGAACCTGACATTTAACTACCCACGGGCCGGAACCGATTTTAGACGCGGCTTCTTCTGCTTCACGCGGGGTAGTACAGGCATAACCCACCGGAGCCGGTAAGCCATACCGGGCAAACAGCTGTTTGGCCTGATATTCATGTAAGTTCATGTGTTCTATCCATCCTTCAGGTAATCGTTAGGTAGTGCTTTTGTAGGCCCGGCAAGCAACGCGCCGCCGGGCAAGACTGCAAAAACTAGACGTCCAGCAGCAGACGCGTTGGATCTTCCAGCAGCTCTTTAATGGCAACCAGGAAGCCTACGGACTCGCGGCCGTCGATCAGGCGGTGATCGTAAGAGAGCGCCAGGTACATCATCGGCAGGATCTCCACTTTACCGTCTACCGCCATTGGACGATCTTTAATGGCGTGCATACCCAGGATCGCGCTCTGCGGCGGGTTGATGATCGGGGTAGACATCAGCGAGCCGAACACACCACCGTTGGTAATGGTGAAGTTACCGCCAGTCAGGTCCTCAACGGTCAGCTTGCCGTCGCGGCCTTTCACGGCCAGCTCTTTGATTTTCTTCTCGATGTCAGCCATACCCAGGGTATCCACGTCACGCAGAACCGGGGTAACCAGGCCGCGTGGGGTAGAAACCGCCATGCTGACGTCGAAGTAGTTGTGGTAAACCACGTCATCGCCATCGATAGACGCGTTCACTTCCGGGTAGCGTTTCAGCGCTTCAACTACCGCTTTCACGTAGAAGGACATGAAGCCCAGACGGATACCGTGACGTTTTTCAAACGCGTCACCGTACTGCTTGCGCAGATCCATGATTGGCTTCATGTTGACTTCGTTAAAGGTGGTCAGCATCGCGGTGGAGTTTTTCGCTTCCAGCAGACGCTCGGCCACGCGCTTACGCAGGCGGGTCATCGGCACGCGTTTTTCGCTACGTGCGCCCAGAGCTGGCTGTGCCGCTGGTGCTGCCGCAGGGGCTTTCGCTTCCGCTTTCGCCTCAGAAGGCGCTTTTGCAAGATGCTTGTCGATGTCTTCGCGCGTCAGACGGCCACCCACGCCGGTGCCTTTGATGGCTGCCGGATCGAGGCTGTGCTCAGCCAGCAGGCGACGGATCGCCGGGCTGAGCGCGTCATTGGTCTGATCGGACAGAGACGCCTGCTGGCGCTGGGCCGGAGTAGACGCTTTCTCTTCAGATTTGGCGCTGGACTCTTTGCCCGCGCTATTGCCTTCACGCAGGCGACCCAGGATCTGGCGAGAAGTGACGGTCGTACCTTCATCTTCCAGGACTGCATCCAGAATGCCATCCGCTGAAGCCGGTACTTCCAGTACCACTTTGTCAGTTTCGATTTCTACCAGCACTTCGTCACGGGTTACCGCGTCGCCTGGTTTTTTGTGCCAGGTGGCGACGGTTGCATCTGCTACGGACTCAGGCAGGTCGGGAACAAGAATATCTACGCTACTCATTATGTATCCTTTAATTAATCGACGTTCAGCGCGTCATTGACCAGATCTTGTTGCTGCTTCTGGTGAACGGACATATACCCTACCGCCGGAGAGGCGGAGGCCGGGCGACCTGCATAACGCAGGGCAGACCCAAATGGAATCACTTCACGGAAATGATGCTGGCTGCAATACCATGCGCCCTGGTTGAGCGGCTCTTCCTGGCACCAGACAAAATCATGAACGTGAGCGTACTGTTTCAGCACTTCCTGCATCGCCTGATGCGGGAACGGATAAAGCTGTTCGATACGCACGATGGCGACATCTTTCTGATCGTTCTTACGGCGCTGTTCCAGCAGGTCGTAATAAACCTTACCAGAACACATTACGACACGCTTAACGGCCTGCGGATCCAGCTCGTCAATTTCACCGATGGCCGGCAGGAAGGTGCCGTTTGCCAGCTCTTCCAGGCTGGAGACCGCCAGTGGATGGCGCAGCAGGGATTTTGGCGACATGACCACCAGCGGACGGCGCATACCGCGCAGCGCCTGACGACGCAGCATGTGGTAAACCTGAGCCGGAGTGGACGGCACGCAAACCTGCATATTCTGCTCGGCGCAGAGTTGCAGATAACGCTCCAGACGCGCGGAGGAGTGCTCCGGACCTTGTCCTTCATAGCCGTGCGGCAGCAGCATCACCAGACCGCACATACGGCCCCACTTCTGCTCACCGGAGGAGATGAACTGGTCGATGACGACCTGCGCACCGTTGGCGAAGTCACCGAACTGCGCTTCCCAGATGGTCAGGGTGCGGGGTTCTGCGGTGGCGTAGCCGTATTCGAAGGCCAGAACCGCTTCTTCTGACAGCACGGAGTCCCAGACCTTGAACTGGCCCTGACCGTTATGCACGTGCTGAAGCGGAGTGTACGTTGAACCGTTAGACTGGTTGTGTACAACCGCATGACGGTGGAAGAAGGTGCCACGACCCGCATCTTCACCGGACAGACGAACCGGAATACCTTCGTCAACCAGCGTCGCATAGGCCAGCGTTTCCGCGCCGCCCCAGTCGAACAGCTTCTCACCCGCCGCCATTGCCTGGCGATCGCCATAGATCTTGGCCACGCGGGACTGCATCTCGATCGCTTCCGGCACGGTGCTGATGCGTTTAGCCAGTTCCTGCAAACGCTTCATCTCAACCTTGTTCGGGTAGCTCTCGTCCCACTCGTGGTTGAGATACGGCGACCAGGTAAAGGAGTGCATGTTCATTGGGCGCAGCTCTTTCACTACGCATTCACCCGCATCCAGCGCGTCGCGATAAAGATTGACCATCTCGGTCGCATCTTCCAGCGTCGCCACTTTTTCGCTTTCCAGCTTGTCAGCGTAGATTTTACGCGGCGTCGGGTGTTTTTTGATTTTCTGGTACATCAGCGGCTGGGTTGCACTTGGCTCATCCGCTTCGTTGTGGCCGTGACGGCGGTAGCAGAAGAGGTCAATGAACACATCGCGCTTGAAGGTGTTACGGAAGTCCAGCGCCAGACGGGTAACGAAAGCAACGGCTTCAGGGTCATCCGCGTTAACGTGGAAGATGGGTGCCTGAACCATTTTACCGATGTCGGTGCAGTACGGGGTGGAACGCGCATCCAGCGGGTTAGAGGTGGTGAAGCCCACCTGGTTGTTGATTACGATGCGAACGGTACCGCCCACTTCATAACCACGCGCTTTCGACATGTTCAGGGTTTCCTGAACCACGCCCTGCCCTGTGACCGCCGCATCACCGTGAATGGTGATTGGCAGCACTTTATTGCTGCTCGGCTCGTCCAGACGATCCAGACGCGCACGCACGGAACCGATAACCACCGGGCTGACGATTTCCAGGTGCGACGGGTTAAACGCCAGCGCCAGGTGAACCTGACCGCCCTCGGTTTCGATATCTGACGAGAAGCCCATGTGGTACTTCACGTCACCGGTGCCGAGGTGCTCTTTATGTTTACCCGCAAATTCGTCGAACAGATCCTGCGGCTTTTTACCCAGCACGTTAACCAGCACGTTCAGGCGACCACGGTGCGCCATGCCCAGCACCACTTCGCGCGTGCCGCTCTTACCGGCATGACGAATCAGCTCTTTCAGCATCGGGACTAACGCATCGCCGCCCTCCAGTGAGAAGCGTTTTGCGCCAGGGAATTTCGCGCCCAGATAGCGCTCAAGGCCTTCCGCTGCGGTCAGTTCGCTGAGGAAACGTTTTTTCTCTTCTGCTGAGAAATTCGCGTGGCCTGCCACGGATTCGATACGCTGCTGGATCCAGCGTTTCTCTTCGGTGGAGGTAATGTGCATATATTCCGCGCCGATGGAGCCGCAGTAGGTTTGCTTGAGCGCGTCAATCAGATCGCCCAGCTTCATCGTGTCTTTGCCGATGGCAAAGGAACCTACGTTAAAGCTTTCCTGGAAATCGGCCTCGGTCAGATCGTGATAAGCCGGATCGAGATCCGCTACACGTTCCTGCTGCCACAGTCCCAGCGGATCGAGATTCGCATGCTGGTGACCACGGAAGCGATAAGCGTTGATAAGTTGCAGGACTTTAACCTGCTTCGCATTGGTGTCAGGGTCGGAAATCGCAGAAGAGTAACGTGAGGCATCCTTCGCCAGACGACGGAAATAATCACGTGTTTTTGAATGGAATTGATCCGGTTTGACCCCTGTACCAGGCAACTGCTGGAACATGGAACGCCAGTTTGCGTCCACTGAGTCAGGATCGGTTAAGAAGTCTTCATAGAGCTGTTCTATCCAGCTCTGGTTTGAACCAGAGAGGTAAGAAGAGTCCAGCCAGGCTTTCATTGCGCCGTTCTGCATCGTGATCCCTTAAGCATTTTTATGCTTACTTTCGCCGTAGAAACTACCACGCACACCACGTGTACGTGCCGGGGTTCACCTGCGAGCTCTTTTCATTTGGCCCGCGAAGGAACCTTTAGAAACTGTCTAAACTTCAGGGCAGTTTTTAAAGGTTTCTGCAATTTGCCCGGTGGCGCTACGCTTACCGGGCCTACTGTTACGTAGGCCGGATAAGCGCAGCGCCATCCGGCGTTGTTACTTACGCACTGCGCTGCAACAACATCGACTTAATATGGCCGATGGCGCGCGTCGGGTTCAGCCCCTTAGGACACACACTGACGCAGTTCATGATGCTATGGCAGCGGAATACGCTGAAAGCGTCACTTAGCCCTTCCAGACGATTCTCGGTTTCGGTATCGCGGCTGTCGATCAGGAAGCGATAGGCAGCCAGCAGACCCGCAGGGCCGATAAATTTATCCGGGTTCCACCAGAATGACGGGCATGACGTAGAACAGCATGCACAGAGAATACACTCGTACAACCCATCGAGTTTTTCACGCTGCTCAGGAGACTGTAAGTGCTCGCGAGCGGGTGGATTTTGCCCATTATTCAATAAGTAAGGCTTAATCTTCTCATATTGTGCATAGAATTGCCCCATGTCCACCACCAAATCACGCACGACCGGCAGGCCAGGCAGAGGACGGATCACAATTTTCTGGCCAGAACGCTGTAGCGCTGAAATTGGCGTAATACAGGCCAGACCGTTTTTGCCGTTCATGTTTACACCGTCAGAGCCACACACCCCTTCACGGCAGGAGCGGCGGAACGACAGCGTAGGATCTTTCTCTTTCAGCTGGATTAAGGCATCCAGCAGCATCATGTCACGACCTTCTTCCGCTTCGAGGGTGTAATCCTGCATACGCGGAGCATCGTCTACATCCGGGTTATAACGATAAACTGAGAATTCGAGTTTCATTATCCTGTCTCCGCATTAGTAAGTACGAATCTTCGGCGGGAACGCCGGACGCAGTTTCGGTTCCATGTTAACGCTACGACGCGTCATGGTTTCCGACTCTGGCAGATACAGGGAATGGCACAGCCAGTTTTCGTCATCACGATCCGGGAAGTCGAAGCGGCTATGGGCGCCACGGCTTTCGGTACGGAAGTTTGCCGACATCGCAGTGGCGAACGCGGTTTCCATCAGGTTATCCAGCTCCAGGCACTCAACGCGCTGGGTGTTGAACTCGCTGGAGGTATCATCCAGACGGGCATTCTTCAGACGCTCGCGGATCGCTTTCAGCTGCTCAAGCCCTTTGGCCATCGCGTCACCTTCACGGAATACCGAGAAGTTGTGCTGCATACACTCCTGCAACGCCTTACGGATCTCCACCGGATCTTCGCCGTTACGATTACCGTTCCAGCGATTGAGGCGCTCAAGAGAGGCATCTATTTCGTCATCGGTCGCATCACGCAGCGCGCCCTGCTCGGCAATAGACTCCTGGAGATGCAGACCCACCGCACGACCAAATACCACCAGGTCCAGCAGGGAGTTGCCGCCCAGACGGTTTGCGCCGTGCACGGATACGCAGGCAATTTCGCCTACCGCGAACAGGCCAGGGATGACCACGTCTTCGCCCTGCTCGTTCACGGTCAGCGCCTGACCGGTCACTTTGGTCGGAATACCGCCCATCATGTAGTGACAGGTTGGGATAACCGGAATTGGCTCTTTCACAGGGTCGACGTGCGCGAAGGTGCGGGACAGCTCCAGAATGCCCGGCAGACGGGATTCCAGCACGTCTTTACCCAGATGGTCGAGTTTCAGCTTCGCGTGTGGACCCCAAGGGCCGTCACAGCCGCGGCCTTCACGGATTTCGATCATGATGGAACGCGCCACCACGTCACGGCCCGCAAGGTCTTTTGCGTTTGGCGCATAACGCTCCATGAAGCGCTCGCCATGTTTGTTCAGCAGGTAACCACCTTCACCACGGCAGCCTTCTGTCACCAGTACGCCCGCACCGGCGATACCGGTTGGGTGGAACTGCCACATCTCCATGTCCTGCACCGGCACGCCAGCGCGGATCGCCATCCCAACGCCGTCACCGGTGTTGATATGGGCGTTGGTAGTGGACTGATAGATACGGCCTGCGCCGCCGGTCGCCAGAACGGTTGCGCGGGCTTTGAAGTAGACCACCTCACCGGTTTCGATGCACAGGGCGGTACACCCCACCACGGCGCCATCGGCGTTTTTCACCAGATCCAGCGCATACCACTCGGAGAAAATTGTGGTGTGGTTTTTCAGGTTCTGCTGATACAGCGTGTGCAGCAGCGCGTGGCCGGTACGGTCAGCCGCCGCTGCGGTACGTGCCGCCTGCTCGCCGCCGAAGTTTTTCGACTGGCCGCCAAACGGACGCTGATAGATGGTGCCATTTTCCAGACGAGAGAACGGCAGACCCATGTGGTCCAGCTCCAGAATCGCTTCCGGGCCGGTTTTACACATATATTCGATGGCATCCTGGTCACCGATGTAATCGGAACCTTTTACCGTATCGTACATATGCCATTCCCAGTTATCTTCATGGGAATTACCCAGCGCAACGGTGATACCGCCCTGCGCAGACACAGTGTGGGAACGGGTCGGGAATACTTTAGAGAGCAGCGCGCAGGTCTGGCCGCTCTGGGAAATTTGTAGTGCGGCGCGCATACCTGCGCCACCCGCACCAATCACAACAGCATCAAATTCTCTGACTGGCAGTTTCATTACACACCCCACACCACAACAAATCCATAAATGACGTAAACCAGCAGAGCAACAACAATAATCAGTTGCAGCGGAAGGCGAATCGCCAGCGGTTTAACGTAATCGGTCAACACCTGCCACATGCCGATCCAGGCATGAATAAGGATGGAGAACAGGGCCAGCAGGGTGAACACTTTGGTGAAGGCCGATCCGAAGAAACCACTCCAGATTTCCCACGTCAGCGTGCCGCTGGTCGCGAAGAAACCGATCATATAGATGATGTAAAGGGTGAGAACGATGGCGGTAGCACGGACCAGGATGAAGTCATGTACGCCGTTGCGTCCTAATGCGGAGGCGTTGCTTACCATACGAGAACTCCTGCGAGAAGTGAAAGCACGACAGTGATCACAAATGAAATGTTAGCGGTACGTTTACCGGCCTCGAACGTCTCTTCCAGGTAGCCAAAGTCCATCAGCATATGGCGAACGCCGCCAACCACGTGATAGGCCAGCGCGGTCAGAATGCCCCACATGATAAATTTCACGAAGAAGCTGTTCATAATGGCTGAGGCCTGGAGGAATCCTTCAGGGGATGAGAGGCTGGTTCCCAGTAACCACAGCAAGATACCGACCGCCACAAACGTAATCACACCAGAAACACGGTGCAGAATGGACGCTATTGCTGTTACAGGGAATCGGATCGTTTTCAGATCCAGATTGACAGGTCTTTGTTTTTTCACATTTCTTATCATGAATAACGCCCACATGCTGTTCTTATTGTTTCCTTCCTCCGGACTGCGATGCGGGTCAGACAGCGTTCCTTTTCTATAACTGCGCGTCATGCAAAACATTGCTTCCAAATGCTAAAACGACACGTTACAACGCTGGGTGGCTCGGGATTGCAGGGTGTTCCGGAGACCTGGCGGCAGTATAGGCCGTTCACAAAATCATTACAATTAACCTACATACAGTTTGTTGGGTTTTCTCTGGAACAGTGATCGGGGTCACGATAACAACATCTTTTTAATTTTTAATCATCTGATTTGACAAATGTTAAACAATATTGTTACAAACGTCATCAGAAAAGGCATATAATGCGCAAAAGTTATGAGGTCTCTCTTTCACCTGACAAATAGTTATGTAACAGTGTGATGGTATTGACCGAAGTTATCAGGACAGTTATTAGTGATATACAGGTTTGAATAATTCGGACTGCAAAAACGCTGATTTGCTGTTGTTTCACTGATATTTCATTCGTTTACCTGCAAGGCGCCATAGCTCTGTACCCTGGTTTCTCCTCGTGAGCTGAGCGGTAAGCCAAATAACAATCTGGTAACGATGATTAACAGCTGAAAGCAAATCCGGTAAAGCGCAGTCTTAAGCATAAGGCGCTAAGGAGACCGTAAATGGCTGATACAAAGGCAAAACTCACCCTAAATGGTGATGATGCTATTGAACTGGATGTGCTAAAAGGCACGCTCGGTCAGGATGTTATTGATATCCGTACGCTGGGTTCCAAAGGGGTATTCACCTTTGACCCTGGATTCACCTCCACCGCATCTTGCGAATCCAAAATCACCTACATTGACGGTGACGAAGGTATCCTGCTCCATCGCGGCTTCCCCATCGATCAGTTAGCCACCGAATCCAACTATCTGGAAGTGTGCTACATCCTGCTGAACGGCGAAAAACCGACGCAGGCCCAGTACGATGAATTTAAAACCACCGTGACCCGTCACACCATGATCCATGAGCAGATTACCCGTCTGTTCCATGCGTTCCGTCGTGACTCTCATCCGATGGCGGTCATGTGCGGTATTACCGGTGCGCTGGCGGCGTTCTACCACGATTCTCTGGACGTGAATAACCCACGTCACCGTGATATCGCGGCGTTCCGTCTGCTGTCTAAAATGCCTACCATGGCGGCGATGTGTTACAAATACTCTATCGGTCAGCCGTTTGTGTACCCACGCAACGACCTCTCCTACGCGGGTAACTTCCTGCGTATGATGTTCTCCACGCCGTGCGAAGAGTACGAAGTGAACCCGGTGCTGGAACGCGCGATGGACCGTATTCTGATCCTGCACGCTGACCACGAACAAAACGCCTCGACCTCTACCGTCCGTACCGCGGGCTCTTCCGGCGCGAACCCGTTCGCCTGTATCGCTGCGGGCATCGCCTCCCTGTGGGGACCGGCGCACGGCGGCGCGAACGAAGCGGCACTGAAGATGCTGGAAGAGATCAGCTCCGTTGAGCACATTCCTGAGTTCGTGCGCCGCGCGAAAGACAAGAATGACTCCTTCCGTCTGATGGGCTTCGGTCACCGTGTTTACAAAAACTACGACCCGCGCGCGACCGTCATGCGTGAGACCTGCCACGAAGTGCTGAAAGAGCTGGGCACCAAAGATGATCTGCTGGAAGTGGCGATGGAGCTGGAACACATCGCGCTGAACGACCCGTACTTCATTGAGAAGAAACTCTACCCGAACGTCGATTTCTACTCTGGCATTATTCTGAAAGCGATGGGCATTCCGTCTTCCATGTTCACCGTAATCTTCGCCATGGCCCGTACCGTGGGCTGGATTGCGCACTGGAACGAAATGCACAGCGAAGGCATGAAAATCGCGCGTCCTCGTCAGCTGTATACCGGCTACGAGCAGCGTGATTTCAAATCAGATATTAAACGTTAATTCGTTACATCTGCAAAAACGCGCCCAAGGGCGCGTTTTTTTAGTTTAAATTGTATTTGAACCCCACTCGCAGCTGATATTCACTTTTTGTATCATCTCCATCTTTATATTCATCAAGATAGCCAAGTTCAAAGAAGGGATAAAACCGTGGCGTAGTATGGAAATTAAAAACAACGTTGTGCTGTAAGGTGTGGTTTTTACCATTGGCATACACGAATTTATCAGAGTGCGTTTTACTGTAATACGTTGGGTTATATTGCACCCAAAAGTCTGGAGTAAAATATTTTGTCAGATAAATATCCACGCGATGCTCCGACGAATCATCCCACTCACCCTGACGTGTTTCACTGTCATGATTCTGATGATTGTAGCGATAGCGCAGTACCGCCCCCAACGTTGGATCAAAATGGTAACCAATGCCAATGTAGGGATCGATGCGTGACCCTGCCGATTCCCAATGAAAAACGGTTCCTGGTTCCAGCCAGAACTGGCTGGCACCTAGCGAGAAGGGCTTATTGAACTCCGCTTCCTGGTAACTGCTTTTCCACTGATCCATGTGCTTACCTAAATCGGCATCGGTTTCAAAACTCCAGTACATGCTTTTCAGGATGCTGTCAGGATCCTGAACAACGCCTGTTAACATCAACCGTTGTAAAAAACTTTCACTGGCGGTGCGGTATTGCGTACGCGGGGCAAAGAACACCGTAGTATACGGTGTCGCTTTTACCTGCGCAGCAGTAATAGTATTATTATTTTCTGCACACACACCCAGTGAAGAAAACGTTATTGCAGCGAATATAATTACGCTTTTTCCTTTCATTATATTATCCTTGCCATTACAGAGATAAGCGCTCCCCTGCCTGATTAAAGACATAATTTAGAGAACAGGGAGAGCGAGATATTACCAGTAACTATTCCATGACGACGTTGCCCGCGCGATGGCTTCCATCAGGAAATAATCTCCCCAGGCACAGCATTCATTTACGCCAACGTTACCTTTAAAATGATAAACAGAATGGTTGAGAAGTCCTTCCCCCTGCTGATGCGTCAGATTGAGATAGCGATCGATCATGCTTTCAATGATTTTTAACCCTAGTGCCTCATAGCTTTCACGATCAGGATGAGTCACCGGTAGCTGTTTCACCAGCTCCAACAGTGCACAAGCGAGAATGGCGCTGGCAGAACTGTCTCGCTCGCTATTCGGGTCGGTTAACGCCAAATCCCAATAGCAAATTAGATCGTCCGGCAGCCGGTTGATAAAGTAGTTCGCCAGGGTCTGGCTCAGCGCCAGCAGCTTTTTATCACCGGTGTAGAGATAATTAAGCAGAAAACCATACACGCCCCAGGCCTGCCCGCGCGACCAGCAGGAATCATCAGAGAACCCCTGATGGGTATTGCCAAACCGTGGCTCACCGGTTCTGACATCCATATAGTACGTATGGAATGTAGAACCATCTTCACGAACGATATAGCGTCGGGCCTGTTCAATATGCCTTTTCGCCGCTTCAGCATAGCGTGGCTCCCCGGTGGCAAGGCTGGCCTGATATAACAGCGGCAAATTCATATTGCAGTCGATGATCATTCTTCCCTGCTGCTCAGGGTTATCCAGCTCTCCCCACGCCTGAATAATGCCGCAGCGGTGATGGTAGCGCTCCATTAACAATTCAGCAGCCTGTAGGGCGATGTATTTTGCCTCTCTGTCGCCCGTCAGTTTGCTGCCTGCGATACAGGAAAGACTGTATAAGAACCCCAGATCGTGGTGGTTAGTACAATCTCGTTTGGCAATCCGCTCGCCAAATGAGCGGACGTGCTGTTCGGCTAATGTGCGATAGCTCGCTTCCCCGGTCCACTCCCAGGCGAGCCACAGCTGCCCGGTCCAGAAACCGGTCGTCCATTCCTGATTATCAATCACCGGATA
The DNA here is from genome assembly GCF_014982105.1 of Enterobacter cloacae complex sp. P18RS. Classification (NCBI taxonomy): domain Bacteria; kingdom Pseudomonadati; phylum Pseudomonadota; class Gammaproteobacteria; order Enterobacterales; family Enterobacteriaceae; genus Enterobacter; species Enterobacter cloacae complex sp. P18RS. The sequence continues at coordinate 28,730 of NZ_JADCKV010000011.1, forward strand.
CTGACCGTTACGGCAGGCCGCATCGGGAAAGCGCTGTCCGAACCAGGTCATGTTCCGTTCAACCGCGCTGGCGATAAGCGGCATGGCATCACGGATTTTCGTTGCAATCGCCGCGCGCTCACCATGGCGAAGCATAACAGGGACAATCGGTTCCTTACGTATATTCTCAGACATCATTCTCTCGTTCTCGTTGCTTCAGTGAAGGGCTTCCTGACCCGGTGACGGAAGGTCCGGGACCTTTTTATGCTGGTAACACGCGGAGAGGGTAAAAGCAGAAATCCCCGTAAACACCAGTGCTATCAGCCCCATAACCAGATAGGTGTGTTCAAACCCAATTGTCTGGTAGGCATAGCCGGCCGGAGGCGCAACAACGATTGATCCCACATAGATCATCGCCTGATACCCCAGCAGATACATCGTGGCGTTGACACGCTTATCAAAATGTTCGGCAATGTACTTAAAGACCGAGACCAGAATCAGGGCGATTTCGATCCCGTACAGGGGTTTGATAAGGCAGATAATGACCGGATCGTTTGTCAGCCCGGAAACAATTAATCGCAGGCTGATCACCAGTCCGGTGAGCAATAACCCCTGTTTTGCTCCAATGCGATTTATGAGGGCAGGCACTAACATCATGCCGAAAAACTCCGTCGCAGATTGCGTTGTACTCATATAACCAAACATGGCATTCCCCTCTTCTTTTGTGCTGAAGAAGGTGACGAAGTAGCGTGAAAACTGTTGTTCAGCGATAAACATCATCCATGCCACGCCGGCGATGTAGAGCGCAAAGGTCCAGAATTTTTTGTTACGTAGCAGGTTATATACATCGCCAATCACAATTTTTTCTTTCGACAGAACGTTATTCTCTTCCTGACCGAAATGATCGACTTTGAGCGTCAGCAGCACCGCAAGCATGCACAGTGCGGAAGCGCTACTGATAACAAAGTTAATTTTTGGCGAGATGTTATAGAGGTAACCGGAAAATGAGGAGGCCGACGCCCATCCCAGTGCGGCCCACATGCGGATACGGCCAAACTCCATATCGTATAAACGGCTGAAACGATCGACATAAGACTCTTCGGCCGCAACGCCTGCGTACCATCCAAGACTGAAAAACAAGGCGCCGACGATCATGCCGCTGACAAAATGAGTCTCCAGCAGCGGCAGATAGCACCAGATAAAAAAGGGAGCCATCATTGCTGAAACGGCGCAGACAAAGTAAAGCAGATGTTTTTTCATGCCCATTTTGTCCATGATATAGCCATAAATAGGCTTAAAAATGACAGCAAAAACGCCGTTAACGGCGAACACGGTGCCAATTTCTATGCCATCAAGTCCGGCTTTATCCCCCAGCCAGATGGCATAAAGCCCAAAACTTGCAGCCCAGGTAAAGGTAAACAGAAAAACGAAGAGGCTTAGTTTGATATAAGCCGAACGTGTTGATTGAACAGGGTTCATGGTTATCTTTCTCCGCACGCACGCCAGGTGCGCCAGCTATTGTATGTGTAGGGTTTTCGTGTTCAGCGTGAGAACCTGGCTCAGGCGATCGAAGGCCAGCGTCATCGGTGGCGGCAGGACAGAGGCCATCGTGGCCGTTACGGCACACGCCAGCCAGTGCGTACCGGGTTCAAGCACGGCGCCCAGGCAGGGGATCTCGCCCGGTGCAGCATGGAGAATGTGGCTGTTGGGAGGCGTCGTGACGGTCAGCGCGTGACGCTCGCAGAGCAGATCCACAATCTGGCTACACCCGGACAAGGTGTTCAGGGCTACCTCATGAGAAGCTTTACTTGTTTCCGCGAGTAAATGACGATTGATGGCGAATCCACCCTCGACGCTGTCGAGCGCGCGCTGGGTTTCAACCCGGTGGAGTCGGATGTGCCCCTGTTGATGCGGGATAAGCCAGGTCGTGACAAATACATCCGGCCAGGGTTGCCAGGTGCTGCGGAGCCAGGCGTCAGTCATGTCGACAGAGGTGCACTCGCGACGTCCGCGCCAGTAGTTGTCCTGCTCACTGAATATCAGCATCGAATCGCATGCCGCATGATTCAGGGCGTCATTTCCCCGCGTAAGCGTGAATCCAAAATGGCTGGAATAGGCAAACTTGCTGTATTTCGCCTCGAAATTGACGAAGTTATTACGATCGTACTGACCCGACATCAGCATCCATGCGTGCCGGTTTTCGTCGGCATGTACGATGATTTGCCCGGCCTCTTTTATCTGATGAATATTTTCCCGCGCTGGCAGCGGTGCGGCCTCAGCCTGCCAGAACGGGCTATCATCCGGTAATGCAAGAATCAATAATGTTTTGCATGCCCACCAGGGTGAGCACGGGCTATTGTAATCTTCCGTCATCACCAGGTTCGGATAGGTATAACCCAGGGTAAATAAGCCGTCATTATCCATAAAGGGCTGCGCCATCCACCAGTCAAGATGGCGAAGGATCAGGCCTTTGACGACCCCTGGCGAGAAAACATCCAGCCCGGTATAGGCCACTGCGCTCCAGAATGCGGCCTGCACAAAGCGGTAGGTCAAGCTACGGCCAAAGGGGATGGCATTGCCGTCGCAGGTGAAATAGTGGAGGTAGTCGCCCGCGAACTGATGCGCCCGCTGGCGATAACAGAGACAACGCGACGGATCGACATCCTGCATAAAGTGGCTATACAACAGGCTGTAAAAATGAAAACCGCTGGAAATGTAGTAATCGCGTGGCTTTCCGGCGCCGTCGGAATACCATCCGTTACCCAGCCAGAAGGGTTCAACCGCGTTCAGATGCTTATCAATCACCATCATATCGTAATGGCGCCCTACCCGTTTCAGTCCAACCTGAACCAGGACCGGGAAAAAATGCCAGTTATTATCGGGGATGGTTATTTCGGCACTCTGGCGCAGCCAGCGTTCCAGATTGTCCTGTTCAGTAGCCGAAAGCGCCTGCCAGATCCCGGTGTCAGGTAGCGCCAGCGCCAGGCCAAACGCCGCCATTTCGACACAGCGCTGGTCGTTGTCAGACAGATCGCCCCAGTAGTCTGGATGCTGAGGGTCGCAACCACTACGGATGCCCTGTAAAAATATTTCCCTATACCCTTCCGCTTCGCCGCCGCTCAACAGCGGCGCAAGCGCCCATATCAGGCGTGCAAAGCCCTCAATACCCGCGATATCGTCTGTATAGTGAGCTGCCGTTTCCCCAATGTGCAAACGGGTATTTTCCCGGGTCAGATGGGGCACAGCAGCGGCAATCCAACCCTCTGCGAGTTGGCAATAATCGTTCTTTACCTGCATAATGAAACCTCGTTTCATTTGATGATTCGGGGCATCATAAGGAGTCAGAGACGCAGACAAATGTGATAATTGTCGTATTTTCAAACAGCGCAGTTTATTGAGAACAATATTGGCTGGAATTTTGGCGGTAAAATTTGGTTAAGATGATAAAAGTTTAAGTTTGTTCACATCCTCTCCGAGGCAGCCAGGGGCTACCATGCAGCGTTCCGAAGACAACAGTTATCTGGAACATATCAATCTCACAGACAGGTCGATCTACTTTAACCGCATGAAAGATATGCCAGCGAATTACTATCATTGGCATCAATGTGTGGAAATTTTATCGGTGTCCCAGGGGGTTGGGATCGCGTTGATGGAGCATCAGCAATATACCGTTAAACCCGGGCGGATCTTTATTTTCCCACCGGGGAAACTTCACAAAGTTTACGTCGAGCAGGACGCACGCAATATCTACCACCGCACGACGCTGCACTTTAACGGCTCAGTGATTGACCACTATCTGCGTGATTTCCCCCGTCAGCAAAAACTGCTTCGCCAGTTGTGTGGTCGCGGAGAAAAAGCCCGGGTCTTTGATGTGCACGATGTACAACCCGTCATTGAGAACGTACTGGATCGCTTTGAAGCCCTGATGAAAAGTGAAACATTCAGCATCAGTGACAGCGCATTTCTGGTGATGCAGTTGATCAGCCTGTTACCCTGGCAGGAGCAGGCTACCGGGCAGAATACCTTTTCGGCGAATATTATCCGCTGGCTCGAAACCCGCTTTCATCAGCGCTGTACGCTGGAAGAGATCGCCAGAGCCATGGGTTGTTCCCGAGGACATGCATCCCGCCGGTTCCACGATGAAACCGGCGGGACGATTCAGGAATATTTGACGATGAGGCGCATCCGCCAGGCGTGCGAATTATTACTGCACAGCAATGCTACGGTACGGGAGATTGCCGCACAGGTTGGCTTCTCCGAATACGCCTGGTTTATAACCTGCTTTCGTAAAAATATGGGGAAAACGCCCCTACAGTATCGCAAGACCTACGCTACACCATGACGTCATCTCTGACAGTTCGGACACCAGTAAAACGGCCTGGAAGAGATCGTCGCCTTCTCAATCACCCCGCCGCACCGCTCACACTTTTTACCCGCCCGATGAAACACCTTGAAGCGGAACAGCGCCCCGTGATGCTTGTTCTCATCCACCACGCCGCGCGTGTTGTACGACAGCCGTGGAATATCCAGTAACGCGTGCGACAGCGCCTCCAGCTGTTCATCGCTCAGCTGCGACGCTTTGTGCTGCGGCGCCAGCCCCACTTCCCAGAGGATCTCCACCCGCAGGTAGTTTCCCAGCCCCGCCAGAAATGCCTGATCGAGCAACAGCCCGGAAAACTGCCGGTTGCGGAATGTGGAGGATAACAACCGGGCTTTCACATCGCTTGCCGTCAGACGCATGTCGAGCACGTCCGGCCCGACCCGCTGTAAGAACGGATGCGTCAGCAGCTGCTCCAGCGTTAACATTTCGATATCAGAGGCGCTGTAAAGCAGGATCGCCTTATCCGCCGTTTGTAGCCGCACGCGCAGCACGCGGGTCGTTTGCGGCTGCTCGTCCGCCTCCACCACCCGCCAGACACCGTAAAGCTGATTATGGCTGTATAACGTCAGGTTATGGGAAAAGTGGGTGAGTAACGCCTTGCCGCGCGTTTCAATGTGGGTCACCGTCTGCCCCACCAGCTGCGATTCAAACGGCTTGAGTTGAGGAAAGGCAAACCAGACGTGTGTCAGAGGTTTGCCCTTTATCGCCGCCTCCAGGCTATCCGCCGCGCGGCGGATCTCCGGACCTTCTGGCATGTTATTGTCCTTTCATGATTATTCTGCGCTGACAACAATGCCCTCTGCCGAGAACGCCGCCCGCAGGCGTCGCGCAAACTGGAGCGCATGCTCGCCGTCACCGTGTAAGCACACCGTATCAGCCTGAACGTTTGCCGTTGTCCCCTCCGTTGAGGTTACTCGCCCGAAGCGCACCATCTCCAGCGTCTGCGCCAGTGCTTTACCTTCGTCGGTGATCAGCGCACCGGCCTGCGTACGCGGAACCAGGCTACCGTCCGGCAGGTATCCCCGATCGGCAAACACTTCCTGCCGCGTCGTCAGCCCCAGCCGCTCTCCGGCACGGATAAGCTCGCTGCCCGCCAGGCCTACCAGAATCAGTTGCGGATTACAGTCCCGCACCGCACGGGCAATGGCATCCGCCAGCGCCGGATCTTTCGCCGCCTGGTTATAGAGCATGCCGTGCGGCTTGACGTGGCGCAACACGCCATTCTCAGCGCGCACTATCGCCTCCAGCGCGCCGATCTGGTAGAGCATTTGCGCGTAAACCGTCTCAGGCGGCAGATCCATCGCTGTGCGACCAAAGTTTTCCCGGTCGGGAAAGCTGGGGTGAGCGCCAATCGCCACACCGTTTTTCATGGCATTGCGCACGCTCGCCAGCATGGTCTGCGCATCGCCGGCATGAAACCCGCAGGCGATATTCACCGAGGAGACCAGCGTCATCAGCGCCGCATCGGCGTTGCTGCCCTCCCCCAGATCGGCGTTTAAATCAATCTTTACCATCGAGCCTCCACGCCAGCTGTTCGAGATAACGCTGCTGATCCTGCCGGGCTTTCAGCGCCTCCTCCAGCGAACACTGCACAAAATGAATGGGCTGACCGAGAGGAATTTGCGCCAGATGGTAGCGATCCGCTTCGATAATGCAGGCAATACGCGGATATCCCCCCGTGGTTTGCGCATCGTTCATCAGTACGATGGGTTGCCCGTTGCCCGGCACCTGAATCACCCCGGGCAACAGACCATGGGAAAGCAGCTCCCGGTCAGTCGTGCGGGTCAGCGGCTGCCCCTGAAGCCGGTAACCCATGCGGTTACTCTGCGGGCTGATCTTCCACGGCGAGCGCCAGAAAGACTCTTTCGCGGCTTCATCAAACTCATGGTATTCCGGTCCTGGTAAGGCGCGGATCACGTTCCCCCACAGCAGCTGTTTCACGCCCTGCGTGGTGGTGAAATGGCGCGTTGAGGTCTTTATTCGCAGACGATCGCCGTCACGCAGCAGCCGTCCTTCATGGCCGCCCATTCCCGCTTTCTGGTCGGTGCTGGATGAGCCCAACACCTCCGGCACGTCGATCCCCCCCGCCACCGCAAGATAGCTGCGCACGCCGTGCAGAGGACGCTTGAGCGTCAGACGCTGCCCGGCCTTCGCCCGCAGGCGCCAGCCGGTCCACACCGCTTTGCCGTCCAGCGTCGCGTCACAGCCCGCGCCGGTTAAGGCAAACCAGGTTTCCTGACCAAACTCAATCACGCACTGACCCAGCGTAATTTCTAACGCCGCCGTGCTGCCTGCGTTACCTACCAGCAGGTTGGCAATCTCCAGCGAAGGGCGATCGAGCGCACCGCAGTAGCTCACGCCCGACTGACGCAGCCCAAAACGCCCGGCATCCTGTACCGAGGTGTAAAGCCCTGCGCGAATAAGCGTTAACATACCCCCTCCTTCTGCGGGATAAAGCGCAGGGTATCCCCCGGACGCAGGAGTATGGGCGCGTCCTGGCCTGGTTCAAATAACGGCGTGGACGTGTGCCCAATCAGCTGCCAGCCTCCCGGTGAGGCGAGCGGATAAATTCCCGTTTGCTCGCCACCAATCGCCACGCTGCCCGCCGGTACGCTCAGGCGCGGCTCAGCCCGGCGCGGCGTATGCAGCTGGGGCGATAACTCGCCCAGATAGGGGAAACCCGGCTGAAATCCCAAAAACCAGACAACATAGTCGACTGAGCTATGCAGCTCCACAACCTGCTTCTCCGTTAATCCACAGTGTTCGGCCACCACGCCAAGGTCGGGGCCTCCCTTGCCGCCATAGACAACCGGGATCTCAATCGTCCGCGATTCCGGCTCCAGCGCCTCGCTCTCCTCCCACCAGCGTTGCAGACGCTCAATGGCATCCAGCGCCCCCGTGTGCGGATCACGCAGCACCACGGTGATATTATTCATACCCGGAATAGCTTCAACCACGCCGGGTAGCTCGGGCAGTCGCTGAGCCAGACGCCAGATACGCTTTTGCGTAGCAAGCGTCACCGGAGGCTCAAGCTCCAGAACTACCGCGGTTTCACCCAGAAGATAACAACGCGCTCGCTGCACTTAACTACCTCTCATCAGGCCGGATTAGGGATATCAATAAACGTCACATCCAGATCGGTATTTTCCGTCAGCCACTCGCTGAGGGCGCGGATGCCGCCACGCTCGGTGGCGTGATGGCCCGCCGCGTAAAAATGCAGGCCTTGTTCACGGGCTGAGTGAATGGTCTGCTCGGAGACTTCGCCGGTAATGAAGGCGTCGACACCAAAACGCGCCGCGCTGTCAATAAAGCCCTGGCCGCCGCCGGTGCACCATGCCACGCGCTTCACGGTATCCGGCCCGGTGTCGCCGCACCACAGCGGACGACGCCCCAGCCGCGCTTCGATCCACGAAGCCAGCTCCAGACCCGGAACCGGCATCGACAGTTCGCCCCACGGCACCAGAGGTTCAATTTCACCCATCACGGTAATCCCCAGCAGCTGCGCAAGCTGAACGTTATTTCCCAGTTCAGGATGCGCATCGAGCGGCAGGTGATAGCCGTACAGATTGATGTCATTCGCCAGCAGCGTTTTAAGTCGGTTGCGCTTCATGCCGCGAATAATCGGTGATTCGTTTTTCCAGAAATAACCGTGGTGGACAATCACCGCATCGGCTTCCTGACGCACCGCCTCATCCAGCAGCGCCTGGCTTGCCGTTACGCCGGTGATGATTTTTTGCACCGCCTCGCGCCCCTCCACCTGCAAGCCATTCGGGCCGTAGTCGCTAAACGAAGCCGTGTTGAGTTTTTCGTTAATCAGGCGTTCCAGTTCACTGTTTTTCATCATCATTCTCTCAAACTTTTCGGGCGGCTTCGTACGCCGCCAGCGTGGCGACGCGCGCCTGTTTATGGTCGACAATGGGACGGGGATAGTTCAGGGTAACACGCTGTTTATCCGCCCATACCCAGGGTTCATGAATGGCTTTGGCCGGGACATCCTTAAGCTCCGGCAGCCAGCGACGGATAAACTCGCCGTCGGCGTCAAATCGTTGTCCCTGCGTGGTCGGATTGAAGATCCGAAAATAGGGAGCCGCATCCGTTCCGGTGGAGGCCGCCCACTGCCAGCCGCCGTTATTCGCCGCCAGATCGCCATCGATCAGCTGAGAGATAAAATAACGCTCTCCGGTTCGCCAGTCGATAAGCAGATCCTTCACCAGGAAGCTGGCGGTAATCATACGCAGACGGTTATGCATCCACCCGGTTTCATTGAGCTGCCGCATAGCCGCATCAACAATCGGGAAGCCGGTGAGCCCACGCTGCCATGCTTTAAGCAGCTTCTCATTCGACTGCCACTGTACCTGTTCGGTCCAGCGAATAAAGGGCCGATGTTTACACAAATCAGGATGATACGTCATCAGATGGCGATAAAACTCACGCCAGATCAGTTCGTTCAGCCACACTGCGCCCGCACCCCCGTCTAAGGCCTGAGGCTGTTCCGCCAGCAGGCGATGTAAACACTGGCGCGGAGAGAGCGCGCCCAGCGCTAAACAGGCCGACAAGCGGCTGGTGCCTTCAGTCGCTGGAAAATCCCGACGCGCCTCGTACTCCGCCGCCCCCTGCGTGCAGAACTGACGCAACCGGGCGATAGCCGCTTTCTCGCTGGCGGGGAATACTGTTTCATCGAACGACTGCTGAGGATAATTCAGCCTGATCTCAGGCAGATCCGTTATCGTTTCCCCTCTCACGGCCGGGGCGGTAACGCACTCAGGCAGCCCCTCTTTCAGGCGTTTGATAAAGGCATTTTTAAACGGCGTGAAAACTTTATACATCTCGTGACTGCCGGTCATTACGCTGCCCGGCGCGAGCATCACGCTGTCATCAAAGCCTTCACAGACCACGCCCGCAAGGGTTTTCTCCAGCTGACGATCCCGCTGTTGCTCGTTGAATTCATACTGATAGTTGTAATAAAGATGTGTTACTGCGTGCTGCTGGCAGATTGCCTGCACCGTCTGGCGCTGCGCGGCAAAATCATGGGCCTCTTTATAGATCAGCGGAATGCCTTTTTCGGCCAGTGAATGTTGCAGGTCATTCAGATACGCGCTGAGTAGTGCCGCTTGCCGGGGCGCCATGTCATGCTGCCGCCACTGTTCAGGCGTGGCGATAAACAGGGCCAGCACATTCGCGTCTTTCGCGCGGCAGGCCGCCGCGAGAGCGAAGTTGTCGTGAATGCGTAAATCCGCGCGAAACCAAACCAGATGGGTGGGCATAAAACTCCTGGCAATTGTCCATTATGTCCGTAAGGGCATGCCGTAAAAGGAAAAAGGCATGCATTGAACTACTTTGCCATGAAGTGTAGACGGGATGAAATAAAAAAGGCCGCCCGAGGCGGCCTTAACGCTACTTGTCCTGCGCTATCAGGGTAAAGGCAATAAACACATCCGGTTTATCACTCTTTACAACGAGTGCGCTGGCGACAATGAACGCGATGCATAAATAGCGTTTCACTATGCGGTCCCTGCTGCTAACCGCTCCACCTATCACCACCGGTGATAAATCGGTGGACACAAGCTCTGTGTGGAGCCTGACTCACGGTTGTGGTAACACCTTTCCCGGGACCGGTGCCCATTTGCGAGATGGCGGAAAGGGACGCTGCATAGTAGGCATCACGTGAGCAAAGCGTCATCCATTGAACCTGTTTTTAAGAATTTATTTAGGAGTGAAGCGTTTGCTTATTAAACCAGCAGAAGTATGCTTGTAAGCCTCTGTGTGAGAGCTTGAAAACCACCCAACGGACCGCGAATCCCTAGGGACAAAAAAACCGCCACATTGCTGTAGGCGGTTTTTTTTATGGCTACGATGTCACACCGTATCAGTAGAAATCGCAGGTCGCTTTCTCGGCCTGATCCATCCACACCGGCTTCTCGCTGGTTTTCGCCCAGACGCGGTGCAGGTAACTGTAGAAACGTGCGCGATCTTTCCAGAACAGCATCACCGGCAGGGCCAACACGCCAGCCACTACGGCGAAAGTGCGACGCATGAAAATGATATGAGCCGGAAACTCTTTATAAAGATCCATAATTTTCTCCCCTGTAGTTGGCCGGAAACCGTCTCCGGAAAATGTGAAATCTGTGACCTGGTTAAAATAATACCGCTTTGTTTGTAATTTTACTACTCATCCGACCACTTATTTTCATTCATTTCGTGAATATTTACATTCCCGCCTGTAATTAAGTTACAAAAAAGTTAACGATTTACTTACCAATAGTTAAAATGTGGTCTTTCCCTTTTTATACTTTTTTTACACCTGCCCTTCTGATTTTTGCGAAATCTTTGCGCCATAAATCCTACCGTTTGTACAACAACAAAAGTCACCCGGAGGTGGATTGTGAGTGCAGGTCTGATTGCCGGCATCGTGCTGGTGTTCCTGTTATTGGGTTATCTGATTTATGCCCTGATTAATGCGGAGGCATTCTGATGGCTGCTCAGGCGTTTTTGCTTATTGCCAGCTTTTTACTGGTGCTGTTTGTGCTCGCCAGGCCGCTGGGAACAGCGCTGGCGCGTCTGATAAACAACGTGCCATTGCCGGGCACGCGAAATATTGAAAACGTGCTCTGGCGCATTTCAGGTATCAGCGACCGGGAAATGAACTGGCGCCAGTACCTGATGGCGATACTGCTTCTGAATATCCTGGGGCTTATTGCCCTCTTTACGCTGCTGATGCTCCAGGGCAGTCTGCCGTTGAACCCGCAGCAATTACCGGGTTTATCCTGGCATCTGGCGCTGAACACGGCGGTCAGCTTTGTCACCAACACCAACTGGCAGTCTTACGCTGGTGAAACCACGCTCAGCTACTTCAGCCAGATGGCCGGGTTAACCGTGCAAAACTTTCTTTCTGCGGCCAGCGGTATCGCGGTGATCTTCGCCCTGACGCGCGCGTTTGCCCGTCAGAATGTCAGCACCCTCGGCAACGCCTGGGTTGATGTCACGCGCATCACCCTTTGGATCCTGGTGCCTGTTGCGCTGATTATTGCCCTGTTCTTTATTCAGCAAGGCACTCTGCAAAACCTGCTGCCTTATACCCCTTACACCTCGCTTGAAGGGGCCAGGGAACTCCTTCCTATGGGGCCGGTGGCGTCGCAGGAAGCGATCAAGATGCTGGGCACCAACGGCGGCGGCTTCTTCAACGCCAACTCATCGCATCCGTTTGAAAACCCAACGGCATTAACCAATTTTGTACAGATGCTGGCGATCTTCCTGATCCCCGCCGCGCTCTGCTTCGCCTTTGGCGATGTGGTTAACGATCGCCGCCAGGGACGTACGCTGCTGTGGGCGATGTCGTTGATCTTCGTGGTCTGCGTAGCACTGGTGATGTGGGCCGAATGGAACGGCAACAGCCACTTCATGCAGCTGGGGGCTAACAGCAATATCAACCTGGAAGGCAAAGAGAGCCGCTTCGGCATTCTTGCCAGCAGCCTCTATGCGGTGGTCACCACGGCGGCCTCCTGCGGGGCAGTGAACGCCATGCACGACTCTTTTACCGCGCTCGGCGGCATGATCCCGATGTGGCTGATGCAGATTGGCGAGGTAGTTTTCGGTGGGGTCGGTTCGGGGCTGTACGGCATGCTGTTGTTCGTTCTGCTCGCCGTGTTTATCGCCGGGCTAATGATCGGTCGCACGCCGGAGTATCTCGGCAAAAAAATCGACGTCCGCGAAATGAAATTAACCGCGCTGGCAATTCTGGTCACCCCCACCCTTGTGCTGCTCGGTACCGCGCTGGCGCTGATGACCGACGCCGGGCGCAACGGCATCTTTAACACGGGCATTCACGGCTTTAGCGAAGTGCTTTACGCCGTTTCGTCTGCCGCCAACAACAACGGCAGCGCCTTTGCAGGATTAAGCGCCAACTCGCCGTTCTGGAACTGTTTGCTGGCGTTCTGCATGTTCATCGGACGTTTCGGCGTGATTATTCCCGTCATGGCGATCGCTGGAACACTGGTGAATAAGAAGATCCAGCCGACCACCACCGGTACGTTACCGACTCACGGCGCGCTGTTCGTCGGCCTGCTGATTGGCACCGTTTTGCTGGTGGGTGCCCTGACCTTTATCCCCGCCCTCGCGTTAGGCCCGGTTGCGGAATATCTCTCTTTACGCTGATTTTGCGGAGAATTTGTCATGAGTCGTAAACAACTGGCCCTGCTCGAACCGACGTTAGTTCGTCAGGCCCTCATGGATGCGGTAAAAAAACTGAGCCCGCGCGTGCAGTGGCACAACCCGGTGATGTTTATTGTCTGGACTGGAAGTTTACTCACCACCGCACTGGCGATTGCCATGGGAACGGGACAGCTTTCAGGGAATGCAACCTTTACCGGCGCCATCAGCCTGTGGCTGTGGTTTACCGTGCTGTTCGCCAACTTTGCCGAAGCGCTGGCGGAAGGCCGCAGTAAGGCGCAGGCCAACAGCCTGAAAGGGGTAAAAAAAACCGCCTTTGCGCGCAAATTACGCGAACCTAAATACGGCGCGCAGATGGACCACGTTCCGGCGGATGAACTGCGCAAAGGTGACGTGGTGCTGGTGGAAGCTGGCGACATCATCCCCTGCGACGGTGAGGTGATCGAGGGCGGCGCGTCGGTAGACGAAAGCGCCATTACCGGGGAATCCGCACCGGTGATCCGTGAGTCGGGCGGAGATTTCGCCTCAGTTACCGGCGGAACGCGCATTCTTTCCGACTGGCTGGTGATCCAGTGCAGCGTTAACCCGGGCGAAACCTTTCTCGACCGGATGATCGCCATGGTGGAAGGCGCACAGCGTCGTAAAACGCCGAACGAGATCGCCCTGACCATTCTGCTGGTGGCGCTCACCATTGTCTTCCTGCTGGCAACGGCGACCCTGTGGCCCTTCTCCGCCTACGGCGGTACAGCGGTTAGCATCACCGTACTGATCGCCCTGCTCGTCTGTCTGATCCCCACCACTATCGGCGGCCTGCTTTCCGCGATTGGCGTGGCGGGGATGAGCCGGATGCTGGGCGCGAACGTCATCGCCACCAGCGGACGCGCCGTTGAAGCGGCGGGTGACGTAGACGTGCTGCTGCTGGATAAAACCGGGACCATCACCCTGGGCAATCGCCAGGCCTCTGACTTTCTACCTGCTCCCGGCGTGGATGAAAAAACGCTGGCTGACGCGGCGCAGCTTTCCTCGCTGGCCGATGAAACGCCGGAAGGCCGCAGTATCGTGATCCTCGCCAAGCAGCGCTTTAACCTGCGCCAGCGCGACGTTCAGAGCCTGCACGCCACGTTCGTGCCCTTTACGGCGCAAACCCGAATGAGCGGAATTAACATTCAGGACCGGATGATCCGTAAAGGGTCCGTTGATGCCATTCGCCGTCATATTGAAGCCAATAATGGACACTTCCCCCCGGAAGTCGACAACCTGGTGGAAAGCGTGGCGCGTCAGGGAGCAACCCCGCTGGTGGTGGCGGAAGGTGCAAGCGTTCTGGGGGTTATCGCCCTGAAGGATATCGTTAAAGGCGGTATTAAAGAGCGTTTCGCCCAGATGCGTAAGATGGGCATTAAAACAGTGATGATCACCGGGGATAACCGTCTGACTGCGGCGGCCATTGCCGCCGAAGCGGGCGTGGATGATTTCCTTTCCGAAGCGACGCCGGAAGCGAAGCTGGCACTCATTCGCCAGTATCAGGCGGAAGGCCGTCTGGTGGCGATGACCGGCGACGGCACCAACGACGCCCCAGCGCTGGCGCAGGCCGACGTGGCGGTGGCGATGAACTCCGGTACCCAGGCGGCAAAAGAGGCGGGCAACATGGTGGATCTCGACTCGAACCCGACCAAGCTGATCGAAGTGGTACATATCGGGAAGCAGATGCTGATGACGCGCGGCTCGCTGACCACGTTCAGTATCGCCAACGACGTGGCGAAGTATTTCGCCATCATTCCGGCGGCTTTTGCGGCAACCTACCCGCAGTTGAATGCCCTGAACGTGATGCACCTGCACTCTCCGGCCTCGGCCATTTTGAGCGCGGTGATCTTCAACGCGCTGATTATTGTCTTTCTTATTCCGTTGGCGCTGAAAGGGGTGAGCTATAAGCCGCTGACGGCCGCCGCCATGCTGCGCCGTAACCTGTGGATTTACGGTCTGGGTGGGCTGGTGGTGCCCTTTATTGGGATCAAGGTTATCGACATGCTGTTAACGCTGTTCGGGCTGGTTTAAAAGGTGGATCCAATGACGATGTTACGTCCCGCTATACTGTTGTTTATTCTGCTGTCTCTGATTACCGGCGGGCTTTACCCGCTGATGACTACCGCGCTGGGCCAGTGGTGGTTTAAAGATCAGGCCAACGGCTCGCTGATTATCCAGAACGGTGAAAACCGCGGCTCGCGTCTGATTGGGCAGAACTTTACGGACCCGCGCTACTTCCAGGGACGCCCTTCCGCCACTGCGGAAAGCCCGTATAATCCAATGGCCTCCGGCGGCAGCAATCTGGCTGGCAGTAATCCTGACCTGGACAAAGCCGTTGCTGAACGCGTTGCCGCCCTGCGCGCCGCGAATCCGCAGGCCAGCCGTGAGGTGCCGGTTGAGCTGATCACCGCTTCCGCGAGCGGGCTGGATTACAGCCTGACGCCGGATGCGGTGGTGTGGCAGATCCCACGCGTGGCAGCCGCCCGTCAGCTGACCGTCGAGCAGGTGAGCCAGCTGGTCGCAGAACATACGCAAAAGCCGCTGGTCAGCTTCATCGGCATGCCGATAGTGAACATTGTTGAGCTGAATCTGGCGCTGGACGCGCTAAGGAAGAACTAAATGACCGACGAGCCCATGCGCCCGGATCCGGACAGGCTGCTTGAACAGACGGCTGAAGCCCACCGCGGCAAGCTGAAAATTTTCTTCGGCGCCTGCGCGGGCGTCGGGAAAACCTTCGCCATGCTGACGGAAGCCCAGCGGCTTCGGGCGCAGGGGCTTGATATTCTCATCGGCGTGGTGGAAACCCACGGTCGCAAAGAGACGGCTGCGCTGCTGACGGGGCTGGCGACGCAGCCGCCCCAGCGTATCAGCCATCGCGGGCGGCTGGTCACGGAGTTTGATCTTGATGCCGCCCTCGCCCGCCGCCCTGCCCTGATCCTGATGGACGAACTGGCGCACAGCAATGCGCCAGGCTCCCGCCATCCGAAGCGCTGGCAGGATGTTGAGGAGCTGCTTGAGGCAGGCATTGACGTCTTCACCACGGTGAATGTTCAGCATCTGGAAAGCCTGAACGACGTAGTGAGCGGCGTAACCGGTATCCAGGTGCGGGAAACCGTCCCCGATCCGTTTTTTGATTCTGCCGATGAAGTCGTACTGGTTGACCTGCCGCCGGACGATCTGCGCCAGCGCCTGCACGAAGGCAAAGTGTATATTGCCGGCCAGGCCGAACGCGCCATCGAACATTTTTTCCGCAAAGGAAACCTGATTGCCCTGCGCGAGCTGGCCCTGCGCCGCACCGCCGATCGCGTTGATGACCAGATGCGCGCCTGGCGAGACCTACAGGGACAAGAGCGCGTCTGGCACACGCGGGACGCCATTCTGTTATGCATTGGTCACGGCAGCGGCAACGAAAAACTGGTTCGCACCGCCGCCCGGCTGGCAGCGAAATTTGGCAGCGTCTGGCACGCGGTCTACGTCGAAACGCCGCAGCTGCATGGTCTGCCAGAAAATCAGCGTCGCGCCATTTTGAGCGCGCTGCGGCTGGCGCAGGAGCTGGGTGCCGAAACCGCCACCCTTTCCGAACCGCAGGAAGATAAAGCCATTCTGCGCTACGCGCGCGAGCACAACCTGGGCAAGATTGTCATTGGACGTCGACAGCATCGCCGCTGGTTTAGCCGCGAATCTTTTGCCGACAGGCTGGCCCGCCGCGCGCCGGATCTTGATTTAGTCATCGTCGCGCTGGATGACAAGCCCGCCCCTCTGCCCAACCGTACGCCGGACGCTCGCACCTTTGGCGATAAATGGCGCATTCAGATCCGGGGTTGCCTGGTGGCAGTAGTCCTTTGCGCCCTGATTACGGTGATTGCCAGCCAGTGGCTCATCGCCTTCGACGCCGCCAATCTGGTCATGATTTATCTGCTCGGCGTCGTTGTGGTCGCGCTCTTTTATGGCCGCTGGCCGTCGGTGCTGGCAACGGTGATCAACGTCATCAGCTTCGACCTTTTTTTTATCGCTCCGCGCGGGACGCTTGCTGTCTCGGACGTGCAGTACATTCTGACCTTTGCCGTGATGCTTACCGTCGGGCTGGTGATCGGGAATCTGACGGCAGGCGTACGCTACCAGGCACGCATTGCCCGCTATCGCGAGCAGCGCACGCGCCATCTGTATGAAATGTCAAAATCGCTGGCGGTTGGCCGCACGCAGCGAGATATCGTGCAGACCAGCGAGCAGTTTATTCGTTCGACCTTTCATGCCAGTAACCTGATTTTGCTCCCCGACGAACAGGGGCGCCTTCGCCCGCTGACCTCCCCTTCGGGGATGACGCCCTGGGATGAAGCGATTGCCCGCTGGAGTTTCGATAAGGGGTTACCTGCCGGCGCCGGCACCGACACGCTGCCCGGCGTGCCTTACCAGATCCTGCCGCTGCGCAGCGCGGATAAAAATCACGGGCTGGTCATCGTCGAGCCGTCTAACCTGCGTCAGCTGATGATCCCAGAGCAGCAGCGCCTGCTGGAAACCTTCACCCTGCTGGTCGCCAGCGCCCTTGAACGGCTGGCGCTCACCGCCAGCGAAGAGCAGGCGCGGCTGGCAAGCGAGCGCGAAAGTATTCGCAATTCGCTGCTGGCAGCGCTGTCTCACGATTTGCGCACCCCGCTTACCGTGCTGTTTGGCCAGTCCGAAATTCTGACGCTGGATCTGGCGGCGGAAGGATCAAAGCACGCGATGCAGGCCAGCGAAATTCGCCAGCACGTGCTGAATACCACGCGCCTGGTGAACAACCTGCTGGACATGGCGCGCATTCAGTCCGGCGGGTTTAACCTCAAAAAAGAGTGGCTCACCCTTGAGGAGGTTGTCGGCAGTGCGCTGAAGATGCTGGAGCCGGGTCTCGGCGGGCGCCATATTGAGCTGGACATGCCGGAACCCCTGACGTTAATCCATGTGGATGGCCCGCTGTTTGAGCGCGTGCTGATTAATCTGCTGGAAAACGCGGCTAAATACGCCGGGACAAAGGCCCGGCTGGGGATTGCTGCCAGGGTGGATAAACGTGTGCTGCGGCTCGACGTCTGGGATAACGGGCCGGGTATTCCGGCCGGTCAGGAGCGCGCCATATTCGAAAAATTTGCGCGCGGTAATAAGGAATCCGCCATTCCGGGCGTTGGGCTGGGTCTGGCGATCTGCCAGGCGATTGTCGACGTGCATGGTGGCACCATTTCCGCAGAGAACCGCCCGGAAGGTGGGGCACGCTTTTGTGTTACACTTCCTCTTGAAACCCCACCAGAACTTGATGAATTACCAGAGGATTTGTGATTAACGTTCTGATTGTTGAAGATGAGCTCGCTATCAGCCGATTTCTGCGTACCGCGCTGGAAGGCGACGGCTTGCGCGTGCATGAAGCCGGTACGCTTCAACGGGGGTTAATTGAAGCCGCCACCCGCAAGCCAGATCTGGTGATCCTGGATCTGGGACTTCCGGATGGCGACGGCATCGATTTTATTCGTGAGGTGCGTCAGTGGAGCCAGATGCCCATTCTGGTGCTCTCTGCCCGCACCGAAGAGACGGATAAAATCGCCGCGCTGGATGCCGGAGCGGATGATTATCTGATCAAACCGTTTGGCATTGGCGAGTTACAGGCCCGGCTTCGTGTGGCGCTGCGTCGACACAGTGCCACGTCCCCTTCTGATCCGGTGTACGCCTTTGGCGATATCCGCGTCGATCTTGCCGCCCGCCGCATCGTGCGAGGGGAAGAAGAGATCCACCTTACGCCTATCGAATTTCGGCTGCTGGCCGTGCTGCTCAATAACCACGGAAAAGTGTTAACGCAGCGACAGCTGTTAAGCCAGGTCTGGGGACCGAATGCTGTCGAGCATAGTCACTATTTACGCATTTATATGGGACACCTTCGCCAGAAACTTGAAGCCGATCCCGCGCGTCCTCGTCATTTATTAACAGAAACCGGTATCGGATATCGGTTTATGATCTGAATAAGTATTCACTTTAATTTTAAATAAAAAACATACCAGCCTTAATAAAGCCATGAAAATAACGATGAGTTTATTTTCATGTCTATATTCGCCCTCTTTAAACACAATTAAAACATCAATTTAACACCGAACCAACAAAACAGCATTTTGATCTGCGTTATTCACTCAAAACGACTAATTATTTCTGAAATGATCGGTTATTGGTGATCTGTTTCACAGTTAATCCCTTTTTCCTGGATAAAATGACCATGCTTTCAATTACTGAAAGGAAACTGAACATGGAAAACAATAATCGTTTAATGCCCCATATAAGGCGGACAACACATATCATGATGTTTGCCCACCGTAACTGTTTTGACTTTCATCTCTTTAACGCCCGGTAGTCCTTCGACTTCTGGCGCATCTGCTTACAGGTTATCCTGAAAAACGCTATTTTACAGGCTGTTGCCTGTGAACACCTGCGCTCATTCCTTGTGATTCAGATTCTCCGCAACCGGGCGGACTGAATTCTACTCAGCAAAAAAGCAATTAACTGATTTCGTATCAGCGGACACGCTTTGCTTTTTTTTCCGGAAATAATCGATTTCTTTACCGCAAGAAGTCGAGGGCCCCATATTGCCTGAAATAAAGAGATAAAGATGAAAACGTTAAAAATTGCCGTCAGCCGTGCCTGCCCTGAATGCTTTACCACTTCGCGCGACATCGTGGATATCACCGCATCAGATTATATTGATGTGGCAGCCGTGGTTCTGGCCGTCAGCGATATTTTCAATGGCGCCATAGAAGAAATAGAAGCCACGGGATTCGGTATTCCGGTGTTTATTGCCACGCATAAAGAAGAAAGGGTTCCGGCTGAATTTCTGTCGCGTATTCACGGCGTTTTTGAGTACTCCGACACCAGCAATGCGTACTACGGACGTCAGCTTGAAGCGGCTGCGCAGAAGTACGAAACCCAGCTCCGCCCGCCGTTCTTCCGCGCGCTGGTCGATTACGTCCAGCAGGGGAACAGCGCGTTTGACTGCCCCGGACATCAGGGAGGCCAGTTCTTCCGCCGCCATCCGGCCGGAAACCAGTTTGTCGATTTCTTTGGCGAAACGCTTTTCCGCGCCGATCTGTGCAATGCCGACGTGGCAATGGGCGATCTGCTGATCCACGAAGGCGCGCCATGCATCGCCCAGCAGCATGCGGCAAAAGTCTTTAATGCGGATAAAACCTACTTCGTGCTGAACGGCACCTCCTCTTCCAACAAGGTGGTGCTCAATGCCCTGCTCACGCCAGGCGATCTGGTGCTGTTCGATCGCAATAACCATAAATCTAATCACCACGGGGCGCTGTTACAGGCGGGCGCGACGCCGGTGTATCTGGAAACGGCGCGCAACCCGTACGGGTTTATCGGCGGTATCGACGCACACTGTTTCGACGAGAGCTACCTGCGGGAGCTGGTGTCAGAGGTCGCGCCTGGCCGTGCGCGGGATGAACGTCCGTTCCGTCTGGCGGTGATCCAGCTGGGCACCTACGACGGTACCATTTATAACGCCCGTCAGGTGGTGGATAAGATTGGTCACCTGTGCGATTACATTCTGTTTGACTCCGCCTGGGTGGGTTACGAGCAGTTTATCCCGATGATGGCCGACTGCTCGCCGCTGCTGCTGGAGCTGAACGAAAACGATCCGGGCATTCTGGTGACCCAGTCGGTGCATAAGCAGCAGGCGGGCTTCTCGCAAACCTCGCAAATCCATAAGAAGGACAGCCACATAAAAGGCCAGCCGCGCTATGTCCCGCATAAACGCCTCAACAACGCCTTTATGATGCACGCCTCCACCAGCCCGTTTTATCCGCTGTTTGCCGCCCTGGATATCAACGCCCGCATGCACGAGGGGCAAAGTGGGCGCAACATGTGGATGGACTGCGTGGTGACGGGTATCGAAGCGCGGAAACTGATCCTTCAGAACTGTCAGTTTATTCGTCCGTTCGTGCCGGAGACGGTGGATGGCCGTCCATGGGAAAGCTGGGATACGGCAGAGATTGCGACCGATCTGCGCTTCTTCCATTTCGTTCCGGGCGAACGCTGGCACGCCTTTGAGGGATACGCCGAGCATCAGTATTTTATCGATCCCTGCAAACTGCTGCTAACTACGCCGGGCATCAACGCCCGCACCGGTGAGTACGATGATTTCGGCGTGCCCGCGACCATCCTCGCCAACTTCCTGCGTGAAAACGGCATCGTGCCGGAAAAATGCGACCTCAATTCCATTCTATTCCTGCTCACCCCGGCGGAGGACATGGGCAAATTGCAGCAGCTCGTCGCCCAGCTGGTGCGCTTCGAAAAACTGCTCCAGAGCGATGTGCCGCTGAAAGAGGTTCTGCCCTCTCTTTATAAGCAACATCCGGAACGTTATGCGGATTATACCCTGCGTCAGATTTGTCAGGAGATGCATGACCTCTACGCCCGCCAAAACGTGAAGCAGTTGCAGAAAGAGATGTTCCGCAAGTCTCACTTCCCACGCGTCATGATGAACCCGCAGGAGGCGAACTATGCCTATCTGCGCGGTGAGGTCGAGCTGGTGTCCCTGCGCGACGCGGAAGGCCGTATCGCCGCGGAAGGCGCGCTGCCTTACCCACCGGGGGTGTTGTGCGTGGTGCCGGGAGAAGTCTGGGGCGGTTCCGTGCTGCGCTATTTCGCCGCGCTGGAAGACGGGATCAATCTGCTGCCGGGTTTTGCGCCGGAGTTACAGGGGGTTTACGTCGAGGAGTGTGACGGTCGCAAACAGGTGCGCTGCTACGTCATCAAACAACCTGCCGCTCAGCCATCGCTGCTGAAAGGAGAAAAATTATGAGTAAGGCCAACAAGATGGGCGTGGTGCAACTCACTATTCTCACCATGGTGAATATGATGGGTTCGGGGATCATCATGCTCCCCACCAAGCTCGCTGAAGTGGGGACGATTTCGATTATCTCCTGGCTTGTTACCGCCGTGGGTTCGATGGCGCTGGCGTGGGCGTTTGCCAAGTGCGGCATGTTTAGCCGCAAGTCCGGCGGGATGGGTGGCTATGCCGAATATGCGTTTGGTAAGTCCGGTAACTTTATGGCGAACTATACCTACGGCGTGTCGCTGCTGATCGCCAATGTGGCGATTGCCATTTCCGCTGTCGGTTACGGCACAGAGCTGTTTGGCGCGACGCTGACCCCGGTGCAAATTGGGCTGGCGACCATCGGCGTGCTCTGGATCTGCACCGTCGCTAACTTTGGCGGCGCGCGCATCACCGGACAGCTCAGCAGCATCACCGTCTGGGGCGTCATCATCCCGGTTGTCGGCCTGTGCATCATCGGCTGGTTCTGGTTCAGCCCGACGCTGTACGCCAATTCCTGGAATCCGCATCACGTACCGTTCTTCACCGCCGTGGGATCGTCCATCGCCATGACGCTGTGGGCCTTCCTCGGGCTGGAGTCGGCCTGTGCGAATGCGGAAGTGGTGGAAAACCCGGAGAAAAATGTGCCGATCGCGGTACTCGGCGGGACGCTGGGGGCGGCGGTGATCTATATCGTCTCAACCAACGTGATTGCGGGAATTGTGCCCAACATGGATCTGGCTAACTCCACGGCGCCGTTCGGACTGGCGTTTGCGCAGATGTTTACGCCGGAGGTAGGGAAAGTGATCATGGGACTGATGGTGATGTCCTGCTGCGGCTCGCTGCTGGGCTGGCAGTTCACCATCGCCCAGGTATTCAAATCTTCCGCTGACGAAGGTTATTTCCCGAAAATCTTCTCCCGCGTCACCAAAGCGGATGCACCGGTGCAGGGTATGCTGGCGATTGTGGTTTTCCAGAGCGGTTTGTCGCTGATGACCATTAGCCCGTCGCTGAACAGCCAGTTTAACGTGCTGGTCAACCTGGCGGTGGTGACGAACATCATTCCGTACATTCTGTCGATGGCGGCGCTGGTGATTATTCAGAAGGTGGCGAAGGTGGATCCGCGCAAAGCCCGGGCGGCCAATATCGTGGCGCTGATTGGGGCGATTTACAGCTTCTATGCGCTCTACTCGTCCGGTCAGGAGGCGATGCTGTATGGGGCGATGGTGACATTCATGGGCTGGACGCTGTACGGTCTGGTCTCACCACGGTTTGAACTGAAGAATAAACATAGTTAAAAAAGAAGCCCGGTGGCACTGGCGCTTACCGGGCCTACGAGGTCAATGCAAAACGGCAACCCTGAGGTTGCCGTTTTTTATGTTTTCTCCCTCTCCCAGTGGGAGAGGGCCGGGGTGAGGGCATCAGCCCGCACCAGATCACGACTTACGCGTTTTTCAGCACTTCGCTGACAATCTCTACCGCTTCTTTCTCAATCTGCTGACGATGCTCAGCGCCGAGGAAGCTTTCACAATAGATTTTGTACGCATCTTCCGTACCGGATGGACGCGCGGCGAACCAGCCGTTTTCGGTCATCACTTTCAGGCCGCCGATCGATGCGCCGTTACCCGGCGCCGCCGTCAGACGCGCGGTGATCGGGTCACCAGCCAGGGTACTGGCACTGACCATCTCCGGAGAGAGTTTTGACAGAGCTGCTTTTTGCGCAGACGTGGCGCCAGCCTGAATACGGTTATAGCTTGGCGCACCAAAACGTTCCGCCAGCTCGTTGTAATGTTCCTGCGGGTTCTTACCGGTGACCGCGGTGATTTCCGCCGCCAGCAGGCACATGATGATGCCGTCTTTATCGGTTGACCATGGGGTGCCGTCGAAGCGCAGGAAGGATGCCCCCGCGCTCTCTTCACCGCCAAAGCCGAAGCTGCCGTCGTGCAGACCGTCAACAAACCACTTGAAGCCCACCGGCACTTCCACCAGCTTGCGACCCAGCGCATCGACCACACGGTCAATCATAGCGGAAGAGACCAGCGTTTTACCCACCGCGACCTCTTTGCCCCACTGCGGACGGTGCTGGAAGAGATAATTGATTGCAACAGCCAGGTAGTGGTTCGGGTTCATCAGCCCTGCCGGGGTGACGATACCGTGGCGGTCGTAGTCCGGGTCGTTGGCAAACGCCAGATCGAACTTGTCGCGCAGCGCCAGCAGGCCAGCCATTGCGCATTCGGAGGAGCAGTCCATACGGATCGCGCCGTCTTTGTCCAGGTGCATAAAGCGGAAGGTCTGATCGACGTGATCGTTCACGATGGTCAGATCCAGCTTGTAGTGCTCGGCAATGCGTTTCCAGTATTCAATACCGGAGCCGCCCAGTGGATCCACGCCCAGCTTCAGACCGGCTTTCTGGATAGCGGCCATATCGACGATATCCGCCAGCCCTTCCACGAACGGCTGCACCAGATCCTGCTCTTTCACGTGGCCGGAGGCCATGGCTTCATCCAGCGAGATGCGTTTCACACCGTTCAGACCGTTAGCCAGTAACGCGTTGGCACGATCTTCCACCACTTTTGTGACGTTGGTATCCGCCGGGCCACCGTTAGGTGGGTTGTACTTGATGCCGCCATCTTCCGGTGGGTTGTGGGACGGGGTGATCACAATGCCGTCAGCCTGCGCGCCACCTTTTTTGTTGTGTACCAGAATAGCGTTAGAAACCGCTGGCGTTGGCGTAAAACCGTTGTTCTCCTGAACAATCACGTCTACGCCGTTCGCCGCCAGCACTTCCAGCACGGAGATAAAAGCAGGTTCAGACAGGGCGTGGGTATCTTTCCCTACATAGCACGGACCGGTGACGCCATTTTTGGCGCGCTCTTCCGCGATGGCCTGAGCAATGGCCAGAATGTGCGGTTCGTTAAAGCTGTGGCGCGCCGCACTACCGCGGTGGCCAGATGTACCAAACTTCACTGCGTGTTCTGCGTTGCCCACCACCGGCTTCAGCACGTAGTACTGCGCGGTCAGTTGAGCGACGTTAATCAAATCGCTTTGTTGTGCAGGTTGTCCTGCACGGCTGTGATTTGCCATTGCCTGGTCCTTCTGATGCAAGGGTTAAATTGTACCGCAAACCTTTTCGATCAATTCCGCCGGGAACTGCATGGACTGCATGATATGTTCGATCATGCTGCACTTACGGCCCGTATTGGTGTTGGTGATCACCCAGTATGGTGTACCGGGAACGTGTTTGGGCTTGGTTTGGTTGCCATTTTGCAGCAGGGTCTGCTCGTCGCCTGCGAAGTAAACGCGCGTGCGACCGTGCAGCGACTCTGTCGCTTCTGCAAATGCGTTGTTATCCAGTGAGTAAAGTGTAGACAGCACCAGCATAAAGCGGTTAACCGCCTTTTTCTGCTCGGCATATTCATCGGACAGCAGCAACTCGCGCATCGCGCGCACTTTGTCTTTTGCCGGCATGACGGCAGGTTTTACTTGTGCAACAACGCTCGGCTGAGACACGACATCTTTAGTGACAGGAGTGGGCTGTGAGGCGGCGGAAATTTTAAGCATGCGCCGTAAAATGTCGGACGCGCTCTCCCCAATATGCCGCGTCTGGCTGGCAATATACTGATAGAGTTCGTCATCAACTTCGATTGTTTTCATCTTAATCCAGTGCGATATCTTATCTGAATACAAGTCGTTGAGATTATAAGGTCAAATCCCAACAGCGGATAGCGTCAAACCAGGTTGGCGGCAAAAGTCAGATTAAACTGGATCCTTGCCCCCGGGCGGCAGAATGGTCAACATGATACCCTAACCTGACAAACCTAAAAAAAGAACTTTGCCATGAAATTGAATTCCCGAGCGCAAACTGCACAATCGCCGAACAATAATTCTCCCATCGTACTGGTTCACGGCCTGTTTGGTAGCCTGGATAATCTGGGTGTGCTGGCGCGCGATTTAGTGACCGATCACGCGATCCTCCAGGTTGATATGCGCAATCACGGTCTTTCTGGGCGCTCGGAGGAGATGACCTACGCAGCCATGGCGCAGGATCTGCGGGACACCCTCGATGCGAATAATATCCAGAAAGCGACGCTTATCGGGCATTCAATGGGCGGCAAAGCGGTGATGGCGCTCACTGCGCTGGCCCCTGAGCGTATTTCCGGGCTGGTGGTCATCGACGTTGCGCCCGTCAATTACGACGTTCGCCGTCACGATGAGATTTTTGCCGCCATCAATGCGGTCACCGAAGCGGGTGTCGCAACCCGCCAGCAGGCGGGTGCCGTTATGCGTGAGCATCTCGATGAAGAAGGCGTGGTCCAGTTCCTGCTGAAATCGTTTGTTGACGGACAATGGCGCTTTAACGTCCCGGTATTGTGGGATCAGTATTCGCATATTGTGGGCTGGGAAACCGTCCCCGCCTGGCCGCACCCTACCCTTTTTATTCGCGGCGGCAACTCCCCTTACGTCACTGATGCGTACCGTGACACGCTGCTGGCGCAATTCCCGCAGGCTCGCGCTCACGTTATTGCGGGTGCCGGGCACTGGGTACACGCGGAAAAACCGGATGCCGTCCTGCGCGCCATTCGCCGCTATCTTACTGATACAGCGAATTGATTAAAAAGCCAGCGACCGGAAGACGACGGGCTTCCAGTCGTTGGCGTGTGGATTTGGGTGATGTATGATGGCGCGCTTATCGCCCGGGCATTAGCAGGGCGGCGTGTTTCCCCCGAAGTCTCAGAATCATGGCCAAAGAACAAACGGACCGTACGACACTAGATCTGTTCGCGAATGAGCGTCGACCGGGACGACCGAAAACGAATCCGCTTTCGCGCGATGAACAGCTGCGTATCAATAAACGCAACCAGCTTAAACGCGATAAAAATCGTGGGCTTAAGCGTGTCGAACTGAAGCTGAATGCCGATGCCGTCGATGCGCTTAACGAGTTAGCTGACGCGCGCAACATCAGCCGCAGCGAACTGATCGAAGAGATGCTGATCGCCCAGCTTGAGACGTTACGCGGCAAGGCGTGAGTCAGAAAATCCCCAATATTACCTTTTTCATGTAGCACAGAGTGCAGTCCTGCGTGATAGCTGTTTCCGCAGGGTTGCCTGTTCTGCTATTATTGCCCTTATCCGTGGACAATTTGGGCCACCATACCATTAAGTTTCAAGAGGTTATTTTACTCATGGCAATCATCGGCATTTTCTTTGGCAGTGATACCGGCAATACTGAAAATATCGCAAAAAACATTCAAAAACAGCTCGGTAAAGACGTTGCTGATGTGCATGACATCGCCAAGAGCAGCAAAGAAGATCTCGAGGGCTATGACATCCTGCTGCTGGGCATCCCGACCTGGTACTACGGTGAAGCACAGTGTGACTGGGACGATTTCTTCCCGACGCTGGAAGAAGTAGACTTCAACGGCAAGCTGGTTGCCCTGTTTGGCTGTGGCGATCAGGAAGACTATGCTGAGTATTTCTGTGATGCGCTGGGCACTATTCGCGACATCATTGAGCCACGCGGTGCGGCGATCGTCGGTCACTGGCCAACGGCGGGTTACCATTTCGAAGCGTCCAAAGGTCTGGCAGATGACGATCACTTCGTTGGCCTGGCCATTGATGAAGACCGTCAGCCAGAGCTGACCGCTGAGCGTGTAGAAAAATGGGTTAAGCAGGTTCGTGAAGAGCTGAACCTGGACGATATCCTTAACGCCTGATATCCCTGCGGCGCAACTCCGGTTGCGCCCGTTTTCCAGGTAAAACCGATTAAATTAATTGCTACAAACTTTTAACTTTTTCGCCCAGACCTGTACAATATCCCCCTGGTAAAAAGTGGGTGCCATCGAACAAGTTTGTTGGTGATACCACGTTTTTATAAGCATACTTTGCTTGAGACTTGCAGTTTTCATTTAGCCATGGCAGTTCTATAATGAGACGCATTATCCCAAGTGCATTTTCTGTCACTTCTTCTTTTGAAGTGAATCGTTTAGCAACAGGACAGATTCCGCATGACTGACAACAATACCGCATTAAAGAAAGCTGGCCTGAAAGTAACGCTTCCTCGGTTAAAAATCCTTGAAGTGCTTCAGGGGCCAGACAATCACCATGTCAGTGCGGAAGACCTTTATAAGCGTCTTATCGATATGGGTGAAGAGATTGGGCTGGCAACCGTCTATCGTGTGCTGAACCAGTTTGATGACGCGGGCATTGTTACTCGTCATAATTTCGAAGGCGGTAAATCCGTGTTCGAGCTGACTCAGCAGCATCACCACGATCACCTGATCTGCCTCGACTGTGGCAAGGTCATTGAATTTAGCGATGATTCCATTGAATCACGCCAGCGTGAAATCGCCGCCCGTCATGGCATCCGCCTGACCAACCACAGCCTGTACCTGTACGGTCACTGCGCTGAAGGCGATTGCCGCGAAGACGACCACGCGCACGACGCGAAATAATATCGTGTTCATACTCTGAGCCAGCCGTAAGGTTGGCTTTTTTTTGCCTGAAAAAAGTCCGGTGGCGCTGCGCTTACCGGGCCTACGGGCTGTGACACCGTTGTAGGCCCGGTAAGTGCAGCGCCACCGGGCATAAAGCAACTTATTTAGTGTTATTGCGAATCTCGTCCCAGATCTTATCGCAACGCTTCGCCACTTCCTGATCGTTACCGCTTTTCCGCGCCTGGATACAGGCCTGGTAATCCATCACGCGAACATTTTCCTGCGTCGCAAACTGCTCATGCGCTTTCTCTTTTTTCAGCACATTCAGCACGCTCTGGCAGGCTTCAATCTTCTCTGGCGATCCTTGTGCTGTATTGATGCAGGCGCTATACGCCTCCTTCAGACGGGAGTCTTCTTTCTGCGCCTGATCCTGCGCACACGCCACCAGCCCCGATGCCAGCAGCGCAACGATTACCATTTTTTTCATCATATGCAGTCTCCATGCAGGCGGGATTTCGCCCGCCTGCGTGTTCATCAGAAGATTGTGAATGGCGCAATGACCATGAATTTCACGTCACGTTCATCCTGGAAGATGTTGCCGTAACCGCCCGCGTAGCTCGGGATATCGGAGTGGTTGTCATACTGGGTGAAGTGCAGTTTGAACATCGTGCCTTTCGCACGGCCCTCCTGAAGGGTGTAAATCGCATCCAGACTGTATGAAGACTCTTTCAGACGGTAATTCGGATCGTAGTAGGCGTCTGGCGTAGCCATATCTGCTGGCTTCGCGTCCCAGGCGTACGCGTAGGACGCACCCACTGCCCAGCCAGGCAGGTTCCAGTTCTTCAGGTCATACATTGCGCCGAAGAAGACCGCCTTTTCGCCGTCGGCGTTGAAGTCAGAGCGGTTATCCCACCAGATATCCAGACGACCATTGGAAGAGGCGTAGGTTGGCGTCATACGTTGCAGGAAGTAGCCCTGCTGCCCTTCAGCCTTGACCCATGTTCCCTCCAGACGTAAATCAACCTGACCTACCTTGTAGCCGAAGGTCAGCGCCTGTAACCACGCGGTGCCGTCATAGATATCATTTACGCTGCCATCACTGACTTTGTCGCGCGTACCGTAGAACTGATAGCTGGTGCTCAGCGGGCTACCCGCGATATCAAATTTGTAGCTGGCTTTAGCAAAGTACTGATCGATATAGCCTTCAGCCTGACCAAAAGCAGCTTCCAGCACCAGATCGTTTTTGAAGTCGTACTTCGCCCCCAGCGAGTGGAGATAATCAACTTTGGTTTTTTTATCGTTCTGATAGAACTTGTCCATCTCAATGTGCCACGGCGCTTTGTACTCGTTGGTCCACATATAGGAGAAGCTCAACGCCCCCGCATCGCCGTAGTCAAAATTAGCACCGGCTTCCGCACCCTGATAAGTGCCTGGCATAAAGCTCCAGTGCGGTGCTAACAGCGTCTGGCCGGTTGGCTGGATATAACCTCCACGCGCCCAGACCGGACCATATTTGAATTTTGCAGCCGCTTTATACAGGCTGATTCCGCTTTTATCGCCGGACCAGTCTTCGTCGTAGGCTTTATTGCTGGAGGAGAACGCAATTTCGTTCGGATGGCCGCTGTCGCCATTTTCGGCCATTTCAATTGCGGTGAACGCTGCAATATCGATCCCGAACATATCGGCGGCATATCCCGACTGGAAATCAAGGTTGGCGTTCCAGGTCGAGTGAGAAAGGTTGGTTTTGTATTTATCTTCAGTGACGTCTTTACGGTCACGCTCACGCTGCCAGTAATAAATACCGCCCGTGAGGGTGGAATCTTCGATGAAACCTGCTGCTTTTGCCTCTGGCGCAACCACCAGGCCCGACATTGCTGTCACACCGGCGATAGCCAGCGCCAGCGCACTACGTTTGCCACTGAACGTACGCATATGTTTATCCTCTTTGACGTATAAATTGCTGTTACCAAAGGCAAACAGCGAAAAAATAAAATGAAAAAGTAGCGTTGAGAAAAACCTCGTTGACTACAATGGTTAGACTATTTTTCGCGACGCGAATTATCAATCTCTTTCTGTAACGGGAATGTAAGAATATGAGCAACCGCACATATTTCATCGTTTTCTGTTACATTTCATTCATAACTCCAAAAATGCGGGCGTTTGACAAAAAACCTTTTATTTCCATAAGCATGTAATCGGTTTCATCGTTTAAACATTTGAGATGTTTATTTTTTAATTGAAATCATTTATGAAAATAATAAATTTTGAATTGTTATTAATTCGCTGCGCAAAGCGGGTTCTCCCTTACTCTGACAGTACCCGTTAAAGGATGTGAGATTGCTCGCTTTTTCTAAATTAACCGTCTGTTTTTACTGTTTCTCGTCTTGACGCTGCCAAAAGACCTCATTAATTATGTGGTCAGGTTATACGTATAAGTTGGCGCACATATGGCAAAAAGAATGACGCAACGCGATGTCGCTGCACTGGCGGGTGTTTCTCAGGCGGTGGTCTCAGTAGTGTTAGGCATGGGAAAACACGCCTATCCCCAGGAGACAGTTGCCAGAGTGGAAAACGCGGCGAAACAACTGGGCTATGTACCAAACCGCTTCGCCCAAGCATTAAAAACCAATAAAACACTGTCCGTGGCCTGTATTATTCCGGACATTGCCAACCCGTTTTATGCCTCGCTGATACGCGGGGTGCAATCGGTGATGGATGCCCATCGTTATGATGTCATCGTTGCCAGTACCGATGCTGTGCGGGAAAGGGAACTGCATTTTCTGAACTGGTCGGCTCAGGGGCGCGTCGATGCCGTAATTGGCACTTTTTTTCATGCCGGCGTTAATGATTTTGAACCCTATCTCATGGCCGGTTTTCCCATCGTCCGGATTGAAGCGGAGTATAAAACCGCCGGGAATTTGCCGTTACACAATATTTTTATCGACAACACCGCTGCCGCCCGCCGCGCTGTCGAATATCTGCTGGCTCAGGGGCACAAACACATCTGTATGATCGCAGGCGCTGGCGGCCCGGCTGGTGCCCGTGTGAAAGGCTATCAGCAGGCGATGGTGCAGGCTGGCCTTACGCCACAAATTCTTATGCAAGCAGATTTCTCAGAACCTACCAGCTATCAGTCCGCACTATCACTTTTCCGCAATGTTCCTCGCCCGGACGCTATCTTTGCCGCCAACGATGTAATGGCTATCGGCGTGATGCGGGCGGCAAGAGAGACGGGAATAACCATTCCCGGGCAGCTTGCCGTGGTCGGTTTTGATGATATCCCCTCGGCCGGACTGGTCACCCCTTCCCTGACCACTATCGCCCACTTTCCGGAACTAATCGGACAAAAAGCCGGTGAAATCCTGATGAATCACCTGTCCGGGGAACAGGATTCACCGGGAAGCACAACCGAAATGCCCTACCGCCTGGTAAAAAGGGAATCCGCCTGACTGGCGATTAATTACAGAGAAAAGGATGAAAAAATGGAATTACCTTCAGATTATTACCAGCGCGTTTACGCTGGGGTATTAGGGAAATTGATCGGCGTGTATCTGGGTCGCCCTTTTGAAGGCTGGACCTGGCAAAAAATCATGCGGGAACTCGGGCCAATACGGTATTACGTTAATGAAAAATTCAATCGCCCTCTGGTGATTACCGATGACGACGTAGCCGGAACATTCACATTTATTCGCGCGCTTGAGGATTACGCGTTACCGCCAGACCTGACAGCCGAACAGATGGGGCACTGTTGGCTGAATTACATCATTGATAAGCGCACTATCCTCTGGTGGGGGGGTAATGGTAATTCAACAGAACATACGGCGTGGCTGAATCTTAAAAAGGGTATCCCTGCCCCGCTGAGTGGCGCTATCGCCACCAATGGCAAAACCATCGCAGAGCAAATCGGCGCGCAAATTTTCATTGATAGCTGGGCGCTCGTGGCTCCCGGCCAACCGCAACTGGCGGCGTCTCTGGCAAAAACAGCCGCCAGCGTGAGTCACGATGGGGAATCCGTTTATGCCGCCATGCTTTGGGCGGCAATGGAGTCACAGGCTTTTATCTGCCAGGACATCGAAAAACTGATTGCCACAGGCTTATCCGTTATCCCCCAGATTCGCAAATTGCCATACTGGTCGCCGATGTCTGCCGCTGGCGCCAAGAGGATAACGACTGGCAGACGACGCGCCAGAAAATTGAAGACCACTACGGCTACCATAAATATCCCAGCAACTGCCATGTGATCCCCAACCACGCGTTGATGATTATGGCGATGCTCTACGCGCCGGACGATTTCCAGCAGTCCCAGTGCATCGTTAATACCTCCGGATGGGATACCGACTGCAATGCGGGCAACGTTGGCTGCCTGTCTGGAATTATGCTCGGGTTACAGGGTATTGACGCCGGCCCGGACTGGCGCGGCCCGTTGGCGGACAGAATGCTAATCTCTTCCGCGGACGGCGGTTTTTCCATCAACAACGCAGTACGCATTACGGATTATCTGGTGGATTTAGGCCATCAGATTGCCGGGCTTCCGCGCCCTGAACCGAAGAAAGGGGGGGCTCAATACCATTTCTCCCTTCCGGGAAGCGTACAGGGTTTTCGCTGGCTGAAGGAAGAGAATACCGCTCCGGTTGAGGTGAAAAACGAAGCCTGGCAGGGGCAGCAGATGCTGAGCATTCATTATCATCACCTCGCGCAGGGTCTTCAGGCCAGTGTGACCACGCAAACTTTTACCCCGCCGGAAATCGTGGAAATGCGCAGTTACGATCTCATGGCCACGCCACTGATATACCCTGGACAACGCTTGCACGCTACGCTTATTGCCCCATCGGACAATATCTCGTCGCTTAACGTGCGGCTGTGCTATCGGGTCTATGACGATAACAATTGTCTGATCCCTTGCTACGGTGACACGCACCACGTTGCCCCAGGCGAAGAAATAACGCTCTCGCTGGATATCCCTGACTGTAAAGGCCAACCAATAGGTGAAATTGGCGTGACGCTGAGTACCGACGCCCGTACTGCCCGTGGTCGACTCCTTATCGACAGCATGTGCTGGGATGGCGTCCCGAAACTGACCCTGCGCAAACCCGCCGGAGAGAACGACTTCTGGTGGCGCTCATGGGTCAACGGAGTGGATCTCTTTTCCCGCCATTATCCAACCAGCTTTCGGATCTCAAAAGAATACGATGAGGGTTTAATCATTCACGGCACTCGCCAGTGGAATAACTATCGGGTGCAAAGTGACATCACGCTGCATTTGGGTGACTACGGTGGTCTGGCCTTCCGGGTACAGGGGATGAGACGTTACTACGCAGCGCGCGTAATGCGCGACGGAAAGGTACAGATAATACGCGTCCGCGACGCGGTGACCCGTATTCTGGCAGAAACCGTCCTGTCTGACGTTTATGAGCGGCCCCTCGTTTTCGATATCGCTGTTATGGGAAACACCCTTACCGCCACTGTCGATGGAAAAACCCTTTCCGTGGAAGATACCGAACGTGAAGCGTTTGCCGATGGTGGGATCGGGTTATTGATATGCGCCGGTGCGCTGTCAACCGACGCTATCCATATCTGCGCCAATGAAACGGTATCACAACAAGGGATGAAAAAATGAAAACAACAAACAGGCTACGGGCCCTGGCCCTGGTCGTTGCGGCATTACTCTCAGGATGTAAAGAGGATAAACCGCAGCAGGTTACAATTGAATTTATGCACTCCTCCGTAGAGCAAGAGCGCCAGGCCGTTATACGCGGCCTGATCGACCGCTTTCAGAAAGAAAACCCTACTATTACCGTGAAGCAGGTGCCGGTGGAAGAGGACGCCTTTAATACCAAAATGATTACGCTTGCCCGTTCAGGCGCGTTGCCGGAAGTGATCGAAGTTAGCCATGACTACGCCCGGGTAATGGACAAAGAGTCGCTAATCGATCACAAGGCGGTAAAAGCCCTGATAGAGAAACAAGGGGAAGCGTCTTTCTATGACGGCGTGTTGCGTATTGTCCGCACCGAAGACGGAAATGCATACACTGGCGTACCCATTAGCGCCTGGTTACAGGGGATCTGGTATCGAAAATCCGTACTGGCTAAGGCAGGGATTAGTGAGCCCAAAAACTGGGCCCAATTGCTGGATGCGGCGCGCAAGCTGACCAAAATCGGTGACAAAAAATACGGTATCGCTCTGCCGACGGCAGAGAGTGTGATGACCGAGCAAACTTTTTCCCAGTTTGCGCTTTCAAATCATGCCAACGTATTTAATGCTGACGGCAAGGTCACCGTCAACTCACCGGAAATGCTCGCGTCGCTGAATTATTACCGCGATCTTTCCCGATACACGATGCCCGGCTCTAATAATGTTATGGAGATCAAAGACGCCTTTATGAACGAGACTGCACCGATGGCGGTCTATTCGACCTACATTCTGCCAGCTATCGCTCAGGAAGGTTCGCTGGCCGACATCGGCTTTGTCGTTCCGACTGAAAAAACCTCTGCGGTGTATGGCGTAATCACTTCATTAACCATCACTACTGGGCAGAAGGAAGAAGAGACGGAAGCCGCTGAAAAATTCGTGTCATTTATGGAGCAAGCGCAAAATACCGCAGAATGGGTATTAATGTCGCCAGGGGCGATGCTGCCGGTGAAAAAAGCCGTTGCTGCACACACCGTTTACAAACATAACCCGGCTATTAAAGCCTTTGGCGATCTGACGACTCAACTGATTGCTCAGTATCCGCATATGCAGGTCTTTGGTTCCGTCGGTGAGAAGAATTTCACAGGGATGGGGGATGTCACCGGCTCCGCTATTCTCAGTGAAATGGTCAATCAGGTGACAGTAGGAAAACAGGAGACTGCCCCCGCGCTGGAACGCAGCCAGCAGCGAGTAGCTGAACTTTTGCAACGCCATTAACCCTCAAAAAAAACGCCGCATTACGCGGCGTTTGTTTCTCATTGACCATGCCAGCGTGATTATTCGCCGATCTTAGTCCAGGTATCACGCAGACCGACGGTACGGTTAAATACCGGTTTTTCCGCCGTGCTGTAACGGCTGTCCAGGCAGAAGTAACCCTCACGTTCAAACTGGAACGCTTTACCGGCTTCAGCGGCTTTCAGAGACGGCTCGGCATACCCCTGCTTGATAATCAACGACTCAGGGTTGATAACCGCCAGGAAGTCCTCCGCAGCGCCTGGGTTAGGTACGCTGAACAGACGATCGTAGAGACGGATCTCAACCGGCAGCGCATGCTGCGCGCTCACCCAGTGGATCACACCTTTCACTTTACGGCCATCCGCCGGATCTTTACTCAGCGTCTCTGCGTCGTACGTACAGAAGATGGTCGTGATGTTACCTTCCGCATCTTTCTCTACGCGCTCGGCTTTGATCACATAGGCGTTACGCAGACGCACTTCTTTGCCCAGCACCAGACGCTTGTACTGCTTGTTCGCTTCTTCGCGGAAGTCGGCGCGATCGATCCAGATTTCACCGCTGAACGGCACGTCGCGGGTGCCCATTTCCGGTTTGTTCGGATGGTTAGGCATCGAGACCAGTTCGCTTCCACCCTGCGGATAGTTTTCGATGACCAGTTTCACTGGATCGATCACTGCCATCGCGCGCGGCGCGTTTTCGTTCAGGTCTTCACGAATGCAGGATTCCAGAGACGCCATTTCGATAGTGTTGTCCTGCTTGGTAACGCCAATACGTTTGCAGAACTCACGAATAGACGCCGAGGTATAGCCACGACGACGCAGGCCAGAGATGGTGGGCATACGCGGGTCGTCCCAGCCTTCAACGTGCTTGTCGGTGACCAGCAGGTTCAGCTTACGCTTGGACATCACGGTGTATTCCAGGTTCAGACGAGAGAACTCGTACTGACGCGGATGCACAGGAATGGTGATGTTATCCAGCACCCAGTCGTACAGACGACGGTTGTCCTGGAATTCCAGCGTGCACAGAGAGTGCGTAATGCCTTCCAGCGCATCGCTGATGCAGTGGGTGAAGTCGTACATCGGGTAGATGCACCACTTGTTACCGGTCTGGTGGTGTTCAGCGAACTTAATGCGGTACAGCACCGGATCGCGCATCACGATGAACGGAGACGCCATATCGATTTTGGCACGCAGACACGCTTTACCTTCTTCGAAGCCACCGGCACGCATTTTTTCAAACAGCGCCAGGTTCTCTTCCACGCTACGATCGCGGAACGGGCTGTTTTTACCAGGCTGAGTCAGCGTACCGCGGTATTCACGGATTTCGTCAGCAGACAATTCGTCGACGTATGCCAGACCTTTGTTAATCAGTTCAACCGCATAGGCATACAGCTGATCGAAGTAGTCTGAGGAGTAGCAGATATCGCCAGACCAGTTGAAGCCCAGCCATTGCACGTCGTTTTTAATCGACTCAACGTATTCGATGTCTTCTTTTACTGGGTTGGTGTCATCGAAACGCAGGTTGCACTGCCCCTGGTAATCTTGCGCAATACCAAAGTTCAGGCAGATCGATTTGGCGTGACCAATGTGCAGGTAGCCATTTGGCTCCGGCGGGAAACGCGTGTGGACTGTGGTGTGCTTACCACTGGCCAGATCTTCATCGATGATCTGACGAATAAAGTTACTCGGGCGGGCTTCTGCCTCACTCATCGTGGATTCCTCAAAGCGTAAACAACGTATAACGGCATATGATCTTATAAGCCGGACGTAGTGACAACCCTTAAAACGTCCCGGAAGAAAATAATGGGGGCAATTGCTGCAAAAAAAAGCGGCGGAGGATATCCCCCGCCGCTAAAGGCATAACTCTACTCAGGAGCGATTACTTGCCTTTAATCTCATACAGTGGCGTCTGGCCTGCAACCACCTGACCCTGCGCCTGGATCACCAGACCGCTGAAGTCGTCGATGTTGCTGCACACGACCGGGCTTATCATGGAGCGCGCGTTGGCATTCAGGAAGTCCAGATCCATTTCCAGAATCGGCTGACCTGCCGCCACTTCAGCACCCTCTTCCACCAGACGAGTAAAGCCCTGACCGTTCAGCGCAACGGTATCGATACCCATATGGACAACGATCTCCGCGCCTTTTTCCGTTTCCAGGCAGAACGCGTGGTTGGTGTTGAAGATTTTCACGATAGTACCGGCAGCCGGAGAGACCACGGTTTTGTCCGTTGGTTTCACCGCCACGCCGTCACCGACCGCTTTGCTGGCGAACGCTTCGTCAGGCACCTGCTCAAGCGCAACAACGTCACCTGTCACCGGAGAAACCAGCGCAGCGATGGTCACCGCGTTTGGCACAGCCTGCGGTTTTGCAACCGGCGCGTCAGCCACTGGCGCGTTATCCGTTGAGGCGGCAGCGACCGGCCCACGGGCAACCACTTTTTTCATTTCATCGCCGATAGATTCGGCTTTCGCACCCACGATAACCTGGATGGTTTGTTTGTTCAGTTTCACCACACCAGACGCACCCAGGCGTTTGCACATTGCATCGCTCACGCGTGCGGAGTCACCTACGGTCAGACGCAGACGGGTAATACAGGCATCGATCGCTTTCAGGTTGTCGGTGCCACCCACAGCGGCAATGTAGTTGGTTGCCAGCTGGGTTAAACCCTCTTCGGTATTGCTGTTGGCTTCACTGGTCACAACATCATCTTTCGTATCTTCGCGGCCCGGCGTCTTCAGGTTAAACATACGAATAACCGCGCTGAACAGAACGAAGTAGATAACGAAGAAGATCAGGCCCATCACCATCAGGATCCAGACGTTGCTGCTTGCCGCCGGCAGGTTGTACATCAACACATAGTCGATGGCGCCTGCGGAGAAGGAGAAGCCAGCATGGATACCCAGAAGGGTGGCGACGAACAGGCTGATACCGGTCAGGATCGCGTGCATCAGATACAGCAGCGGAGCCAGGAACATGAACAGGAATTCCAGTGGCTCGGTCACGCCGGTCAGGAAGGCGGTGATCGCAACGGACAGCAGCATCCCGCCAACCATTGGGCGACGCGCTTTCGGCGCAGCCAGGTACATTGCCAGCGCCGCGCCAGGCAGACCAAACATCATGATTGGGAAGAAGCCAGACATGAACATGCCCGCGGTGCCGTCGCCTGCGTAGAAGCGGTTGATATCACCGTGGAATACCGCGCCGGCCGCGTTGGTGAACTCACCAATCTGGAACCAGGCGATGGTGTTCAGTACCTGATGCAGACCGGTTGGGATCAGCAGACGGTTAATGAAACCGAAGATGCCCGCGCCCATTGCGCCCGCAGACACGATCCACTCGCCACCCGCATGGATAGCATGCTGCACCGGTGGCCAAACGTAGCCAAAGATGGCGGCGAGGATCAGACAGAAAAAGCCCGTCGCAATCGGCACAAAACGTTTACCGCCGAAGAAGCTCAGGAAGTCAGGAAGTTTGATACCTGCCCAACGGTTGTACACGGCGCCACCCACCAGGCCGGTAATGATACCTGCCAGCACACCCATATTGATTTCAGGGTTGATGGTTACCATCGCTTTCGTGAGGATGAAGTAACCGACAGCCCCTGCCAGTGCCGCGGCACCAGCGCTGTCTTTTGACCAGCTTGACGCCACACCGATGGCGAAAATCAGCGCCAGGTTGTCAAAAATTGCGCCGCCTGCCTGGGCAATAAACGGCACGTTAAGAAGATCGGGTTGCCCGAATCGCAGCAGCAACGCTGCAACCGGTAGCACGGCGATAGGGAGCTGCAAAGCCCTACCGAGGCGCTGGAAAAAACCTAAAATATTCATCCTATTCCCCCTACGAGACCCTTTGTTAAGACTCGCGCATAAACTATGTTTTTATTGTGTCACGAACGATAGATACAGTTGATGATTCACTGGCAGTGTGAGTGTGTGAAAAATTAATTCGTATCGCAAATTAAACACCTATTTTTTGTGATTATTGTCACCAAATATCGTATTAAACCCTCCCTTTCACTGGCTAACGACGAAAACTTATTTTATCATTCAAAAAATCAAGACGGATTGATCCGGCCTGAAAGGTTCCAGGTTACGCTTAGTTCAGGTTGCACTAATCATCCGCCCACTTTTACTTAAACTTTAGAGGTGAATAATGAGACTGATTCCCCTGGCAACAGCTGAACAAGTCGGAAAATGGGCTGCTCGTCATATCGTTAATCGCATCAACGCGTTCAAACCAACAGCCGATCGTCCTTTCGTTCTCGGTCTTCCAACCGGTGGCACGCCCCTGACCGCGTATAAAGCTCTGGTTGAAATGCACAAAGCGGGCCAGGTTAGCTTTAAACACGTTGTGACCTTCAACATGGACGAATATGTCGGCCTGCCGAAGGAACATCCGGAAAGTTACCACAGCTTTATGCACCGTAATTTCTTCGATCACGTTGATATTCCGGCTGAAAACATTAACCTGCTGAATGGAAACGCGCCTGATATTGACGCAGAATGCCGTCAGTATGAAGAAAAAATCCGTTCCTACGGTAAAATCCACCTGTTTATGGGCGGCGTAGGCAACGATGGTCATATTGCGTTCAACGAACCGGCATCTTCACTGGCTTCCCGTACCCGTATTAAAACGCTGACCCATGATACGCGCGTGGCTAACTCCCGCTTCTTTGATGGCGACGTCAATCAGGTGCCTAAATACGCGCTGACCGTGGGCGTGGGCACGCTGCTGGATGCCGAAGAAGTGATGATTCTGGTGCTGGGCGCGGTGAAAGCGCAAGCGCTTCAGGCTGCCGTTGAAGGCAACGTGAACCATATGTGGACGATCAGCTGCTTACAGCTGCATCCAAAAGCGGTTGTCGTGTGTGACGAACCGTCCACCATGGAGCTGAAAGTGAAAACGCTGAAATACTTTAACGAGCTGGAAGCTGAGAACATCAAAGGTCTGTAATTGAATAACCGCCTCTTTATATCCGGGGCGGTCGCTTTTTTTAACCGGGGGTCGATATGTACGCTTTAACCCACGGTCGGATTTATACCGGCCATGAAATTCTGGATGACCATGCGATTGTAATCGCCAATGGCCTGATTGAACGTGTTTGCCCGCTGGCGGAACTGCCGCCGGAGATCGAACAGCGTTCCCTCAATGGAGCAGTAATCTCCCCCGGTTTCATCGACGTACAGCTTAACGGCTGCGGCGGTGTCCAGTTTAACGATACCGCAGAGGCGGTATCGGTTGAAACGCTGGAAATCATGCAAAAAGCCAACGAGAAATCGGGCTGCACCAGCTATCTGCCAACGCTGATCACCAGCAGCGATGACCTGATGAAACAGGGTATCCGCGTCATGCGCGAATACCTGGCAAAACATCCGAATCAGGCGCTGGGCCTGCACCTGGAAGGACCATGGCTGAATATGGTCAAGAAAGGCACCCATAACCCAAACTACGTGCGCAAACCGGATGCCGAGCTGGTGGATTACATGTGCGCCAATGCCGATGTGATCACCAAAGTAACGCTGGCCCCGGAAATGACCGGCACGGACGTTATCAGCAAACTGGCCGCCGCCGGGATTGTGGTGTCTGCGGGCCATTCGAACGCGACGCTGAAAGAGGCGAAGGCCGGTTTCCGCGCAGGCATTACGTTTGCCACACACCTTTATAACGCGATGCCCTATATTACTGGCCGCGAACCGGGACTGGTTGGCGCCATTCTGGATGAACCAGACGTCTACTGCGGCATTATCGCCGACGGCTTGCATGTCGATTACACCAACATCCGCAACGCCAAGCGTCTGAAAGGCGACAAGCTCTGCCTGGTGACGGATGCTACCGCTCCGGCAGGAGCGAATATTGAGCAGTTCATTTTTGCTGGTAAAACAATATACTACCGGAATGGACTGTGTGTGGATGAGAACGGCACGCTGAGCGGTTCTTCTCTGACGATGATCGAAGGGGTACGTAACCTCGTTGAACATTGCGGCATCGCGCTTGAGGAAGTGCTGCGCATGGCCACGCTTTATCCGGCGCGCGCCATTGGCGTCGATAAACAGCTCGGCGGTATTGCGCCAGGTATGGTTGCAAACCTGACGGCGTTCACACACGATTATAAAATTATTAAGACCATCGTTAATGGTAACGAGGTCGTCACTGAGTAAGTAAAAGTATGACACCAGGCGGACAAGCTCAAATCGGTAATGTCGATCTCGTTAAACAACTTAACAGCGCGGCGGTTTATCGCCTGATTGACCAGCACGGGCCAATCTCACGCATTCAGATAGCCGAACAAAGCCAGCTTGCTCCCGCCAGCGTGACAAAAATTACACGTCAGCTCATTGAGCGCGGCCTGATCAAAGAAGTCGATCAGCAGGCCTCCACCGGGGGCCGCCGCGCGATTTCCATCGTCACGGAAACCCGCAATTTTCAGGCCATTGGCGTTCGCTTAGGACGTCATGACACCACGCTTACGCTCTACGATCTGAGCAGCAAGGCCATTGCCGAAGAACACTACCCCCTTCCTGAGCGCACGCAGGAGACGCTTGAACACGCGTTGCTGAATACCATTGCGCATTTCATCGAAAGCTGTCAGCGCAAGATCCGTGAACTCATCGCCATCTCGGTGATTTTGCCCGGCCTGGTTGACCCGGAAAGCGGCGTTATTCGCTACATGCCGCATATTAAGGTAGAGAACTGGGGGCTGGTTGAGGCGCTGGAAAAGCGCTTCAAGCTGACCTGCTTTGTTGGTCACGATATTCGCTCGCTGGCGCTGGCGGAGCACTACTTTGGTGCGAGCCAGGACTGCGAAGACTCTATTCTGGTGCGCGTTCACCGTGGTACAGGTGCGGGCATCATCTCGAATGGCCGCATTTTTATTGGCCGTAACGGTAACGTAGGCGAGATTGGTCATATCCAGGTGGAACCGCTTGGCGAGCGCTGCCACTGCGGTAACTTTGGCTGTCTTGAAACCGTTGCCGCCAATGCCGCCATTGAACATCGCGTTCGCCATCTGCTGGAGCAGGGTTACCAGAGCCGCGTCACGCTGGACGATTGTAAGATCGGCGCCATCTGCAAAGCGGCAAACAAAGGCGATGCGCTGGCCTGCGAAGTGATCGAACAGGTAGGACGCCACCTGGGTAAGACCATCGCCATTGCCATCAACCTGTTTAATCCGCAGAAAGTGGTGATTGCCGGCGAGATCGTTGAAGCCGAAAAAGTGTTACTGCCCGCCATTGAAGGCTGCATCAATACCCAGGCGCTGAAGGCATTTCGCCAGAATTTGCCGGTGGTGCGATCTACGCTCGATCACCGCTCGGCAATTGGCGCATTCGCCCTGGTAAAACGTGCCATGCTCAACGGGATCCTGCTGCAACATTTGCTGGAATCCTGATCGGACCTTATAGTAACGCCTTCTTTTTTTGATGTCGGATTGTCCATGACCATTAAGAATGTAATTTGTGATATCGACGGCGTGCTGATGCACGACAACGTTGCCGTGCCGGGTGCTGCGGAGTTTCTTCACCGCATCATCGACAAAGGAATGCCACTGGTTCTTCTCACGAACTACCCTTCACAGACTGGTCAGGATCTGGCAAACCGCTTTGCTACCGCAGGCGTCAACGTCCCGGACAGCGTGTTCTATACCTCTGCGATGGCGACCGCGGATTTCCTGAAGCGTCAGGAAGGCAAAAAAGCCTATGTCGTTGGTGAAGGTGCGCTGATCCACGAGCTGTATAAAGCGGGCTTCACCATCACCGACGTGAACCCGGACTTTGTCATCGTGGGCGAAACGCGCTCCTTTAACTGGGAGATGATGCATAAGGCAGCCTACTTTGTCGCCAACGGTGCGCGTTTTATCGCCACCAACCCGGACACGCACGGTCGTGGTTTTTATCCCGCCTGCGGTGCGCTTTGCGCCGGTATCGAAAAAATCTCGGGTCGTAAGCCGTTTGTTGTCGGTAAACCGAGCCCGTGGATCATCCGCGCCGCACTGAATACGATGCAGGCACACTCAGAAGAAACCGTCATTGTGGGCGACAACCTGCGTACCGATATTCTGGCTGGCTTCCAGGCGGGGCTTGAAACCATCCTGGTGCTTTCTGGCGTTTCACAGCTTGATGACATTGATACGATGCCGTTCCGGCCAAGCTGGATTTACCCTTCTGTCGACGAAATCGACGTTATTTGATTCAGAACCACGCCTAAGGGCGTGGTTTTTCATTTCTGCCGTCTGAAAACATCACTTCATCTAAAGAAATCAGCCCTTCATTGAGAAATCATCAATAGAATTGCTTAAGACATACTCTTTTTTTAAGATTCGGCAATCGCCATTGCACTTTTTACGTTTTCATCGGTAAAACGCTTGCGCCCCCTCCCCCTTTTACGGCATTTTCATAAGCAAGCAACATCACAACGCAACAGGGTTAACGGAGAAGGTTATGTGTTCTATTTTTGGCGTACTGGATATTAAAACTGACGCGGGCGAACTGCGTAAAAAAGCACTCGAATTGTCCCGCCTGATGCGCCATCGCGGTCCGGACTGGTCAGGCGTATACGCCAGCGATAAAGCGATTCTGGCTCATGAACGTCTCTCCATTGTTGATGTCAACGCTGGCGCACAGCCGCTGTATAACGAGAAAAAAACGCACGCGCTGGCTGTTAACGGTGAAATTTACAACCATCAGGCGCTGCGCGCCGAGTACGGCGATCGCTACGCGTTTCAGACCGGCTCAGACTGCGAAGTGATCCTGGCGCTGTATCAGGAGAAAGGCCCGGAGTTCCTCGACGATCTGCAAGGTATGTTCGCCTTCGCGCTGTACGACAGCGAAAAAGACGCTTACCTGATTGGCCGCGACCATATCGGTATTATCCCGCTGTACATGGGACACGATGAGCACGGCAACTTCTACGTTGCCTCAGAGATGAAAGCCCTGGTACCGGTGTGCCGCACCATCAAAGAGTTCCCGGCAGGTAGCTACCTGTGGAGTAAAGACGGCGAGATCCGCCCGTACTACCAGCGCGACTGGTTTGATTATGAGGCGGTGAAAGACAACGTGACGGACAAAGCCGAACTGCGTCAGGCCCTGGAAGAGTCAGTGAAAAGCCACCTGATGTCAGACGTACCTTACGGCGTACTGCTCTCCGGCGGTCTGGACTCCTCCGTGATCTCCGCGATCACCAAGAAATTCGCCGCACGTCGCGTGGAAGATCAGGAGCGCTCTGAAGCCTGGTGGCCGCAGCTGCACTCCTTTGCCGTGGGTCTGGAAGGGGCACCTGACCTGAAAGCCGCCCAGGAAGTGGCAAATCATCTCGGCACGGTGCACCATGAAATTCACTTCACCGTACAGGAAGGTCTGGATGCGATCCGCGATGTGATCTATCACATTGAAACCTATGATGTGACCACCATTCGCGCCTCCACACCGATGTATTTGATGTCGCGGAAGATCAAAGCGATGGGCATCAAGATGGTGCTCTCCGGCGAGGGTTCTGACGAAGTGTTTGGCGGTTACCTCTATTTCCACAAAGCGCCAAACGCCAAAGAGCTGCATGAAGAAACGGTGCGTAAGCTACAGGCGCTGCACATGTTTGACTGCGCGCGCGCCAACAAAGCGATGTCCGCCTGGGGTGTGGAAGCCCGCGTGCCGTTCCTCGATAAGAAATTCCTTGATGTGGCGATGCGCATCAACCCGCAGGACAAAATGTGCGGCAACGGCAAAATGGAGAAACATATCCTGCGTGAATGTTTTGAATCCTACCTGCCGGCAAGCGTGGCGTGGCGTCAGAAAGAGCAGTTCTCGGATGGCGTGGGTTACAGCTGGATCGACACCCTGAAAGAGGTGGCGGCGAAACAGGTTTCTGATCAACAACTGGAAACTTCGAGCTTCCGTTTCCCGTACAACACGCCAGCCTCGAAAGAAGCGTATTTGTACCGTGAGATCTTTGAGGAGCTGTTCCCGGTTCCAAGCGCAGCAGAGTGCGTACCGGGTGGCCCATCGGTCGCCTGCTCTTCTGCTAAAGCCATTGAATGGGATGAATCATTCAAAGCGATGAACGATCCGTCAGGACGCGCGGTGGGCGTTCACCAGTCTGCCTATAAATAATGTTCAGAGTATCATCAGGCCCTCCGGGGCCTGATTTTTTTGCCTCTCTTTTCTCCGCATAAAATCGATTAATAAC
Source organism: Enterobacter cloacae complex sp. P18RS (assembly GCF_014982105.1). Classification (NCBI taxonomy): domain Bacteria; kingdom Pseudomonadati; phylum Pseudomonadota; class Gammaproteobacteria; order Enterobacterales; family Enterobacteriaceae; genus Enterobacter; species Enterobacter cloacae complex sp. P18RS. The sequence continues at coordinate 73,641 of NZ_JADCKV010000011.1, forward strand.
CAATAATTGTCGAATATTCGGCCTCGCTGTTCGCAACCTAACCAAACAGTCACATTCCGGCTATTTTCATTGAAAAAGGTGTTGACGCTGCAAGGGTCTATACGCATAATGCGCCCCGCAACGCCGATAAGGTAACGCGAAAAAAAGATGGCTACGTAGCTCAGTTGG
>NZ_JADCKV010000011.1:73915-74070 GCF_014982105.1 Enterobacter cloacae complex sp. P18RS
AATCCCGTCGTAGCCACCATCTTTTTTGCGGGAGTGGCGAAATTGGTAGACGCACCAGATTTAGGTTCTGGCGCCGCAAGGTGTGCGAGTTCAAGTCTCGCCTCCCGCACCATTCCCAGGTAAGCGTTGCACGGATGGGGTATCGCCAAGCGGTA